>DATGLP010000004.1 GCA_035294085.1 Acidimicrobiales bacterium
TTCGCCCTCGAGACCCAGCACGGCAAGGTGCACGAGTTCGGCGTGCGCATCGAGGAGATGCTCATCGTCCACGAGGACCGCACCGAGATCATCTCCACCTTCCCGGTACAGGAGATCACCCTCGCTGGCTGAGGAAGGCGCCCACGCGGCGCTCGTCGACCTCGACGCGCCCGACGCCGCCGACGCGAGCACGGTCGGCGCGAAGGCGGAGCGCCTCGCCATCGCACGGCGCGCCGGGCTCCCGGCGTTGCCCGGGCTCGTGCTGCCCGTCCGGGTGTCGCGCGCGCCGCTCGGGCGCGCCGAGGAGGTCGCCCGCGCCGCGGGCTCTGCGGCGGCGCGCCTCGCGCTCATGGGCGAGGAGGTCCCGCCCGGCCTCGAGCACGCGGCGACGGCGGCCTTCGGCGAACGTGCCCTCGTCGTCCGCTCCTCGAGCCCCCTCGAGGCGTTCGGCGCGTGGTCCGGCGCCTTCGCCTCCTACGTCGGCGTCGGCGCCGCGGACCTGCCGACGGCGGTGCGGGGCTGCTGGGCCTCGATGTTCGGGCGAGACGCGGCCGAGCGCTTCGAGGAGCTCGGCGCGAGCCAGGCGGCGGCGGGGCTCGCGGTGCTCGTCCAGCCGGCGATCGACGCCCGACTCGGCGGGGTGGCCGAGGTCCGCGACGGCGAGGTGGCGATCACCGTCGCCGACGGCGACCTCGCGGCGATGCTCCAGGGGTGGGTCCCCGGACTGGCGGCCGTGGTGGACGCCGACGGCCAGGCGCGCGGCCCCGCCGTCGGGCGAGCGGGCGCGTCGCTGCTCGGCGAGGTCGCCCGCGTGGCCCGCGCCTGCGTCGAGGCGGGCGCCGGGAACCACCTCGAGTGGGCGGCGCCCGGTGGCGAGGTCGTCATCCTGCAGTGCCGCACGGTCGAGCGCGATCGCGCATCGGCGCTCGCCGCCCAGGAGGCCAACCCCGCCTTCGCCGGGCCGCTCGCCGTGGACCTGGCGCGGGCCGTGGCGCGCTTCGGTGGCCGCCTCGGGGAGGAGCTCGTCCTGCCGTGGGTGCTCGCACCGCGCACCGGGTCGCGCCATCGCGCTGCCGCCGCCGCGCCGGCCCGCCTCGAGGCGCTGCGTGCCCAGGCGGGCGTGCTCGTCGAGCAGGCCTGGGGAGACCCCGGCGCGGTGCGCCCAGCGCTCGAGGCGCTGCGCGAACGGCTCGACGAGGAGGCGCTCGCACGACTGCGGTCGCTGCGCCCGATCCCCGCGGGCGAGGGCGAGCGCCTCGTCGCCGCCGTCGAGTCGGCCGGGCTCGAGCTCGCGCGCCTCGGGGCGCTCGACGACGCGACCGACGTCTGGCGCCTCGCTGCGGCGGAGCTCTCGGCCTTCCTCGAGGAGGGGACCGTGCCGCCAGCGGCGCCGCCCCCGGTGCTCGAGCCGTGGGCGGCCGTGGTGCGCGAGGTGGTGCGGGCGAACGGCCGGGCCGAGCGCGGCGCCCCGGCCAGCGAGGGGGTCGGCGTCGGCCGGGTCCTCCCCCTCGACGAGCCGCGCCGGCTGCGCGGCTCGCGCCAGCGCTACGTGCTCTACGTCCGCACGCCGCTCCCCGGCTACGCCCCCCTGCTGTGGGCGGCCGCCGGTCTCGTCGCCGCGGGCGGGAGCGCGGGGGCGCACCTGTTCGACGTGGCGAGGTCCCTCGGTGTCCCCGCGGTGGCGGCCTGCGACCTCGGCGATCCCGGCGAGGGGGCGCTGGCCCTCGTGGACGGCGAGTCCGGCGAGGTCTCGCTCCTGTGACCTCGCCGCGGCGCGCGGCGACGGTTCGCCCGCCCCGGCCGGCTCCCCCTCACGTCGCTCGACGCCCGTCGGGAGGAGCGGCGGGGCGGCGGCCACAGCGGAGCGAGCGGCTGGCCCGCTGGGCTAGCTCCTTCGGCCGGAAGAAGCCGCTGCAGGCGCGACCTCGGCGTCCCGGCGCGTCGCCGGGTCCTCGAGGCGCCGGGGGAGGCCGACCTGGAGGACGAGGTCGGCGAGCTGCTCGGCGAAGCCGGGGCCGATCGGCTCGCCGCTGATGAGGACGCGGTAGAAGATCGTGCCGGCCCAGACGTCCATCACGAGGGGGATGTCGAGGTCCGCCGGCAGCTCGCCGCGCGCGATGGCGCGCTCGAGCACCTCGGCCGACGCGGCGCGGCGCGGGTTGAGGAACTGCGCCCGGAACGCGGCGAGCAGCTCGGGGTCGCGGCTCAGGTCGGTCGCCACCGCCGGGATGACGACGCCGGCGACCGTCTCGGTGTAGTTCGCGATCGTCGTGGCGATGGCCGCGAGGAGGTCGCCGCGCACGCTCCCGGTGTCGGGCACGGGCGCGACGGAGAGGTGGCGGGCCATCGCCTCGCCGACGAGGGCACCCTTCGACGACCAGCGCCGGTAGACGGTGGCCTTGCCGACGCGGGCGCGCGCGGCGACCGCCTCCATCGTGAGCCCGTGGTAGCCGACCTCGGCGAGCAGCTCGATCGTGGCCTCGAGGATCGCGTCGTCGCGCCGGCGGTCCCCGGCGAACGGGCGGCCGTCACCGGTGCGCAGGCCGTGCGCGGCCGACGGCAACGCTGCTGATCGACTCATCACGGGCAGCTTAGACCATCGAAACGGAACAGAACGTTCCGTCTTGACCTGCTTCCCTGCTCTCCGTATGCTGAGCGCGAGGGCGACGCGCCGTCGGCGTGCGCGAACGGGGGGTCGTGTTGGGCGAGGCAGTGCACGGGCCAGCCATCCCTCCCTTCGGCGCGCCCGGGTCGGCCTGAGCCCGCAGCGATGGGCCAGCTCCCGCGTCCTCGACGTACGAGGCGGGGGAGGGAAGGGGGGAGTCACATGTCCATGAGGTCACGGCGGCTCGGCGCCGCGGTCGGCGCCGTGCTGCTCGCGGCGACCGGCCTCGGCGTCGGCATCTCGATGACCGCGTCGGCGAGCAGCCACGGTAGCCACAAGACCACCCACAAGTCCACCTACCGGGTGGCGGTGCTCGAGCCGGGCACGGCGAACGACGGCTCGTGGGGCCAGGCGGTCGACTCCGGCGCGCTCGCGGCCGGTCGAGCGACCGGCGCGAAGGTGACGCTCGTCGACGCGCTCGAGACGCCCGCCCAGTACCAGCAGCAGGGCGCGTCGTTCGCCTCGCACGGCTACAACCTCGTCATCATCGCCAACGGATCGGACCCGCAGACGGTCGTCGCGCTGGCGCACCAGTTCCCGCACACGTTCTTCTGCGAGACCGCGGCGACCATCAAGGTGAGGCCGAAGAACGTCTGCACGAACAACCTCACCTACTACGACGGTGACTTCCTCGCCGGGGCGCTCGCCGCGATGGTCAGCAGGACGAAGGTGCTCGGCGAGATCGGCGGCTACAGCTTCCCGCAGCTCAACTGGGAGATGAACGGCTTCTCGCTCGGCGCCCGCTACGTCGACCCGCGGATCAAGATCAAGTCGACCTACGTCAACACGTGGACCGACGTCAACGTGACGCGCAACGCCGCGAACGCCCAGATCGCGTCGGGCGCCGACGTCATCTTCTCGGCGACCGACCAGGCGACGCAGGGGATCTACGCCGCGGCGCAGACGAAGGGACACACCTACGCCATCTCGCAGTACTTCGACACGCACCGGCAGGCGCCGAGCGTCGTGCTCACGAGCGTCCTGTTCAACCTGCAGGGCTCCGTCGGGAACCTCATCCGCCTCGGCGTCGCCGGCAAGCTGCGGAACGTGAACTACGAGACGACCTTCAACGACGGGGCGGGCCGCCTGGCGCCCTTCTACAACCTGGCGCCCAACCCGGTGACGCCGGCGATCCAGGCTCGGCTGCACAAGATCGAGCACCTGATCGCCACGGGCAAGATCGTCGTGCCGGCGCTCCCGAACGCGAACCAGGGGCTCCACTACAACGTCAGCCGCTTCCCGAAGGCCTGAGGTAGCGCTGCAGCTCCCCGGGGCGGCGGGTCCTCCCCGTCGCCCCGGGGAGGACCCGCGTGGCGCCGGCCCGCGAGCCGAGGGCCACCCTGCCGTACCCGTCACGGCGCGCCTCGGCGCGCCGGCCAGTCCGAACCGAAGAAAGGAGCTGAGGAGATGACGACGAGCGAGGCCGCCCAGCCGAGCGAGGGTCGCCGGGCGATCTGGCCCGGCAACATCCCGCCGCCAGCCATGCCCTACAGCCCGGCGATCACGGCGGGCGGCTGGGTCTTCGTCGCCGGCCAGCTCGCGAGCGACTACGAGAACGGCGTCGCCCCCGCGGCTCGCAACCCCGAGGGTGCCCCGTACCTGCACGACGAGCTCGAGCTGCAGTCCCGCTACGTCCTGTCGAACCTGAGCCGCACGCTCGAGGCGGCCGGGGCCGACATCCGGCGCGACCTCGTGCGCATCTACCAGTGGTTCACCTCGCCGTACCCGACGTACGAGGAGTTCGAGCAGGGCAACACCTGGCCGCGCATCTCCATCACGCCGTACCTGCGCACCCTCTACGGGGAGTTCGCCGTCGAGCGCCGGCCCGCCTCGACCGGCATGGGCGTGCGCCAGCTGCTCGTCGCCGGCACGAAGGTGGAGGTCGACATGATCGCCATCCCGGCGCGCGAGGGCATGGTGCGCGAGGACGTGCCTGCGCCCGAAGGCGTGCCCGCACCCCTCGCCGGCTACTCGCCCGGCGTTCGCGCCGGCGACTGGGTCTTCCTCGCCGGCGAGATCCCGGTCGACTGGATGGGCGACTACGGGCGGTCGGAGCACTACGGCGAGCCCGGCGGCGTCGCCCTCGAGGCGCGCACGAACCCGTACTTCTGGTACGGGGTGCCCATCGAGGCGCAGACCGAGTACGTCCTTCGCAAGCTCGACCGGATCGCGCGCGCGGCGGGCAGCTCCCTCGAGCGCTGCGTGAAGGCGACGGTCTACCTCGGCCACCCGAAGGACTTCGCCGGCATGGACCGCGTCTGGCGCAGCTGGTTCCCGAGCAACCCGCCGGCGCGCGTCGTCATCCCGTACATGGGCCTCGGCGGCATGGGCAGCCGGATCGAGGTGGCCATGAAGCTGCTCCACAACGACTCGCCGCTGCGCATCGAGGCGATCACGGCCGACGACGCCGCCGAGCCCCTCGGCCACGAGCCGCAGGCCGTGAAGGCGGGCGACTTCGTCTTCTTCAGCACCCAGCTGCCCGGTCTCGGTGGCGGCCTCGCGCCGAACATGGTGCGACGCCCGGAGTTCCCCTACTACGGGCTCGTGACGCGCGCCCAGGTCGACGGCGTGCTCGACAACGTGTCGAAGATCTGCTCGAAGGCGGGGACGAGCCTCGCGAACATCGTGCGCCGCCAGTGCTTCCACACGGACTTCACGGACTTCGCCGAGGCGATGGACGCCTGGGCCCGGCACTTCCCGAAGGACCCCCCTGCCTCGACGACGATCGAGATCGGCGGTCCCCTCTTCGTGCCGGGGGCCAAGTTCATCTACGACCTCATCGCCTATGCCCCCTGATGCTCGGGGTCCTGACGGCAGCCGGGTGCGGCGACGGTGGTGACCACGGGTAGCGTCGGGCGGGAAGCGGCGCGGGAGGCCGCGCACGGCGCCCCGGCGCTCGCGATGGCCCAGATCTCGAAGCGCTTCGGCGCGAACCTCGTCCTCGACGGGGTCGACTTCGAGGTGCGCGCCGGGGAGGTCCACGCGCTCCTCGGCGAGAACGGCGCAGGCAAGACGACGCTCATGCGCATCGCGAACGGTCTCGAGACCCGCGACGCCGGCACGATCAGCGTGCGGGGCGTGCCGGTGCCGATGAGCTCGCCGGCCGAGGCCATCGCCCGCGGCGTCGCCATGGTGCACCAGCACTTCATGCTGGTGGGCAACCTGACGGTCGCCGAGAACGTCGTCCTCGGCACGAAGGGCCGGCACCTCCACCCCTTCGTCAGTCGCTCGGTGGTGCGCGAGGTCGAGGCGGTCGCGGCGAGCTACTCGATCGAGATCGACGCCCGGCGGCGCGTCGACGAGCTGTCGGTCGACGAGCAGGCCAAGGTCGAGATCGTGAAGGCGCTCCACCGGGGAGCGGACGTGCTCGTCCTCGACGAGCCGACCTCCTCGCTCGGCCCGAGGCAGATCGAGGAGCTCTTCGCCGTCGTGCGCACCATCTCGGCGGCGGGCATCGCCGTCGTCCTCGTCACCCACCGCCTCGGGGAGATCAAGCTCGTCTCCGAGCGCGTCACCGTGCTTCGCGACGGGAAGGTCGCCGACGCGGGCGCCACGGCGGACTTCACCGAGGCGGCGCTCGCCCGCGCGATGGTCGGCCGGGAGGTGGCCCGCGCCCGCCCGGCTGCGCCGGCACCGTCGCTGCCCGCGCCCGAGGCGCGCCTTCGGGTCGAGGACCTCGTCGTGCGCGCCGGGCGGGAGGCCCCGGCGCTCGACGGCGTCTCCCTCGCGGCACCGGCCGGGCGGGTCCTCGGCATCGTCGGGGTCGAGGGCAACGGGCAGACCGAGCTGCTCGAGGTGCTCGCCGGCCTGCGCCGGCCGAGCTCGGGGCGCGTCCTGCTCGACGGCGAGGACGTGACGGGCCTCGCGCCAGTCGAGCGCCGCCGGCGCGGGATCGTGACGATCAGCGGCGACCGCCACCGCTGGGACATCGTCCAGGGGCTCACGATCGCGGAGAACCTGGCGCTCCACGACATCGCCGCCGGGGCCTTCCGAGGTCGCAGCCGGCTCATCGCCTGGCGCGAGGTGCGGCGTCACGCCGAGCGGCTGGTCGAGGAGTTCGACGTGCGGCCGCGGCGGGCCGACGCGCGCATCGACCAGCTGTCGGGGGGGAACCAGCAGAAGGTCGTCATCGCTCGCGCCGTCGAGGGCCGCCCCGCCGTGCTCGTCCTCGGGCAGCCGACGCGCGGCCTCGACATCGGCGCGCGCGAGTTCGTCCACGAGCAGGTCCTCTCGGCGCGCGCCGCGGGCACGGCGGTCCTCCTCCTCAGCTACGACCTCGAGGAGCTCTTCGACCTGTCCGACGAGATCATCGTGCTGTTCCGCGGCGCCATCAGCTACCGCAGCTCGCGCGCCGAGGCGCGCCTCGAGGAGGTGGGCGAGGCGATGACCGGGGTCGTCGGTGCCCGGCCCGCAGCCGCGGCGGCGGGCAGGCGGGAGGTGCCGTGACGGTCATCGGGACCGTCGCGGCGGGCACCGACCGCCTCGGCGGCTCCGGCCTCGAGCGGGCGGCGCGCGTCGTCCTCCCGCTCGTCGGGGCGTTCGCCGTCATCTGCGCGGTGATCGCCGGGCTCGGCGCGAACCCCTTCACCGTGCTCGGCTCGATGGTCACGGGCTCGCTCGGCTCGCAGTACGACCTCGCCGAGACGCTCATGGTGACGATGCCGCTCGTCCTCTGCGGGCTGGCGGCCGCGATCCCGTTCTCGGCGGGGCTGTGGAACATCGGCGGCGACGGCCAGCTCTACGTCGGCGCGGTCGCGTCGGTGCTCGTCGGCCTGACGATCGGCACGCGCGTGCCCGGCACGCTCTTGTCCTGCGTGTGCGTCCTGGCCGGCGTGGCGGCCGGCTGCCTCTGGGCGCTGCTCGCCGCGGCGGTGAAGATCGCCGTGGGGGGCAACGAGGTGATCGTCACGCTGATGCTCAACCTCCTCGCCGGCCTGGCGGCCGACTACGTCGTCACCGGTCCGTGGGCCCAGGGCGTCTCCCCCCAGACGCGCTCCATCCCGAGCGGCGCGACCTTCAGCTCCTTCTGGCAGTCGGGCTTCAACGTCGGCTTCTTCGTCGCCGTCGCGGTCGCGCTCGCCTTCGGGGTGTTCATGTCGAGCACGAGGACCGGCTTCGGCATCCGGGCGTCGGGGCGCAACCTCGACGCGACGCGCCTCGCGGGCTTCCGGGTCGTGCGACTGTGGCTGGCGGCCTTCGGGCTCGGGGGGGCCTGCGCCGGCCTCGCCGGCGCCCTCCTCGTCGTGGCGGTGCACGGCGCGCTCATCCCCGGGATGGGCGAGCAGTACGGCTACACGGGGATCGCCGTCGCGCTGCTCGCCGGCCTGCGCCCCCGCCTCGTCATCCCGGCCGCGCTCTTCTTCGCCATCGTCGAGGTCGGCGGCTCGAGCCTCTCCGCGAGCGCCAACGTCTCGACCGCCATCTCCTACGTCATCGAGGGCGTGATCGTGATCGCGCTCCTCGCCTTCCGGGCGATCCGGGTGCGCACGTGAGCACGAGCGGCGTCGTCGAAGCGGTCGTCACCGACTCGGTGACCCTCATGGTCCCCGTGCTGTGGGCGGCGGCGGGCGAGGCGGTCGGCGAGGAGGCCGGGGTCCTCAACATCGGCATCGAGGGCGTCATGCTGCTCGGCGCGTTCGCGGCGGCCGCCGGCGTGCGCGCCACCGGCAGCCTGTGGAACGGGTGGTTCCTCTCGATCCCGCTCGGGATCGTCGCCGGCGTCGTCCTGTGGTTCCTCTACGTCTACCGATCGTGCAACCAGATCGTGACGGGCATCCTCTTCAACCTCTTCGCACTCGGCGTGACGACGGCGCTCTACGAGCGGTACCTGACCGGGGCCGGGACCGTGACGACGGTGCCGAACCTCCACGTGCCGGGCCTCGGATCGATCCCCGGCCTCGGCCCCGCGCTGTTCGACCAGACGCCGTTCTTCTACCTCGCCGTGCTCGGCTGCGCCCTGCTCTACTACCTCCTGTGGCGGAGCTGGTTCGGGCTGTCGCTGCGCGCCACCGGCGAGCGGCCCGACGTGAGCGCCGCGGCCGGGCTGTCGGTGCTGCGGCTCCGGTTCGTCGCGGTGGTGGTCGCCTGCGTGTTCGCCGCGCTCGGAGGGGCGACGCTCACGGTGATCTCGACCGGGGGCTTCACCATCGACATGACCTCGGGGCAGGGCTTCATCGCCCTCGCGATCGTCATCCTCGGGCGGTGGAACCCGCTGTGGATCATCCTCGGGGCGTGGATCTTCGGGCTGGCCGACGCGCTCCAGTTCCAGCTCGTCACGATCGGCTCCCTCGCCTCGGTCCCGCACGACGCGTGGCTCGCGTTCCCCTACGTGATCACCATCCTCGTCGTCGTCTGGGCCCGGGGCGCGCGCTACCCGGCCTCCACCGGCCTGCCCTACGAGCCGGTGCGCCGTCGGCGGGGGCTCGTCGCCCAGCTGTTCCGGACCTGAGTCGCCTCGCGCCGTCGCTCGTGGAAGGAGGAGGACATGCCCGAGGAGCACCGTCGCCCACCGGCGGTCGTCGACCGTAGCGAGATGCGCCGCGCCCTCGAGGGGGCGCTGCGGATCGAGCCGGCGCGCACCGCGGTCATCACCATCGACTGCCACCGGGGCCACCTCGACCCCTCGATCGCCACGATGCCCGTGCGCGCCGAGCTCGCCGCCCAGGTGGTGTCGACGGTGGCCCGGCTCCTGCGGCGAGCCCGCGAGGCCCGTCTCCCGGTGATCCACGTCATCTTGCAGAACCGGCTGCTGCCGTCGGGGACCGTCGAGTCGATGGTGAACCCGTTCTGGCGGGCGCTCGAGGACGCGAAGCAGTCGCTCACGCCGACGCTCCCGAGCACGGTGCGCGGCCACAACCTCGCGGGCTCGCCCCAGACCGAGCTCATGCCCGAGCTCGGACCCGAGCCGGGGGACCTCGTGATCGACACGAAGCGCCGGCTGTCCATCTTCCGCGAGACCGACCTCGACCTGCTGCTCAAGGACCTCGGGATCGACACCGTGGTGCTCTGCGGCATCAACACGAACACGTGCGTGCTCTGCGCGGCCTTCGAGGCGTTCAACCGTGACCTGCGGGTCGTCGTCGTGTCGGACGGCGTCGCCTCGATGTACGGTGACGACCTCCACTTCTTCGGGCTGGAGAACGTGGCGCGCTGCCTCGGGTGGGTGGTCACCTGCGACGAGCTTCTGGCCCGGCTGCCCGAGAAGGTGGGCCTGCCCGCCTAGGGGCGCGTGGCGCCGCGAGCCGGAGGGAACGAGCGCTTCGCGCCCGCGAAGCTCGACCATGGACAGGAGGCAAGGTGGCTGACGCTGCATTCGACGTCCGGGACGGGATGCGGATCCTGTGGGACGCGATCATCGTGATGGACGACGGCCTGGAGCTTCGCGCCGACGTCTTCCTTCCCCTCGAGGAGGGCCGCTACCCGGTCCTGCTCTCCTACGGACCGTACGCGAAGGGCCTCGAGTTCAAGCAGGGCTACCCGAGCGCGTGGCAGCGCATGGTCGAGCAGCACCCGGACGTCGCGGCGGGCTCGTCGAACAAGTACCAGTCCTGGGAGGTCGCCGACCCGGAGAAGTGGGTGCCGCACGGCTACGCGTGCGTGCGCGTCGACTCGCGCGGCGCGGGCTGCTCGCCTGGCGTGCTCGACCCGCTGTCCGCGCGCGAGGCGCGCGACCTCTACCACTGCGTCGAGTGGTGCGGGACGCAGCCGTGGAGCAACGGGAAGGTGGGCATCACCGGCATCTCCTACTACGCGATGAACCAGTGGCAGGTCGGCGCGCTCCAGCCGCCGCACCTCGCGGCGCTGTGCCCGTGGGAGGGCGCGGCCGACTGGTACCGGGATGCGACGCACCACGGGGGCATCCTCTCGACCTTCTGGGCGAACTGGTACGACATGCAGGTGAAGACCGTCCAGTACGGCCTCGGCGAGCGGGGGGCGCGCAGCGCCGTAACCGGCCGGCCGGTCTGCGGCGACGTCACGCTGAGCGACGAGGAGCTCGAGAAGAACCGCGTCGACTTCGGCGAGCAGATCCGTAGCCACCCGCTCATCGACGACTACTACCGCGAGCGGATCCCGGACTTCTCGAAGATCACCGTGCCCCTCTTCTCCTGTGGGAACTGGGGAGGCCAGGGGCTGCACCTGCGCGGCAACGTCGAGGGCTACCTGCGTGCCGGCTCGAGCCAGAAGTGGCTCGAGATGCACGGCATCGAGCACTGGACGCACTACTACACCGACTACGGGCGCGAGCTGCAGAAGCGCTTCTTCGACTACTTCCTGCGCGGCGAGGACACCGGCTGGTCGAGCCAGCCGCCCGTCCTGCTCAACATCCGCCACGTCGACGGCACCTTCGTGCCGCGCGCCGAGCAGGAGTGGCCGATCGCCCGCACGCGCTGGACGAAGCTCTACCTCGACGCGGCGAGCGAGCGCCTGGTCGCAGGCGAGGTGGCGGGCGAGTCCGAGCGCGAGTTCGAGGCCCTCGGCGACCCGCTCACCTTCTACGGCGACCCGCTCGAGGCCGAGACCGAGATCACCGGCCCGATCGCGGTGAAGCTCTTCGTGTCGTCCTCGACCGACGACGCCGACCTGTTCGTCGTGCTCCGGCTCTTCGACCCCGATGGCGAGGAGGTCGTCTTCCAGGGGGCGATCGACCCGCACACGCCGATCGCCCAGGGGTGGCTGCGCGTCAGCCACCGCGCCCTCGACCCTGTCGAGAGCCGCGAGTACCGCCCCTACCACCCGCACACCGAGCTGCTCCCGGTCGTGCCGGGCGAGGTCTACGAGGTCGACATCGAGGTCCTGCCCACCTGCGTCGTCGCCCCCGCCGGCTACCGCTTCGCGCTGAGCATCCAGGGCCACGACTACGTCTACCCGAAGGCCGGCGGGGACCGGCTGTCGAACTTCAAGAACGTGCTCACCGGCTGCGGGCCGTTCCTCCACGACGACCCCGTCGACCGCCCGGCGCCGCGCTACGCGGGCCGGACGCGCCTGCACACCGGCGGGGCGCGCCAGGCGTACGTGCTGCTCCCCGTCGTTCCGGCACGCTGATGGCGGCGAGCAGCGCGACCTCCACCGCGCGCTACCCCGACCTCGCGGGGCGCGTCGCGATCGTGACCGGCGGCTCGAAGGGGATCGGCGCGGCGACCTGCCGCCAGCTCGCGGCGAACGGCGCCGCCGTCGCCGTCGTCGCGCGGGGCAAGGAGGCGGTCGACACCCTCGTCCACGAGCTCGAGGCCACCGGCGCGCGCGCCGTCGGCGTGCTCGCCGACTGCGCCGACCGGGCGTCCGTCGAGCAGATGGTGGCGAGCGTCACCGAGGCGCTCGGGCCGCCGGACGTCTGCATGGCCTTCGCCGGCGGCTTCCACGCGACGACGCCGATCCTCGAGATCGGCGACGAGGAGTGGCGCCGGGTGCTCGACGACAACCTCACGGCGACCTTCCTCACGGTGCAGGCCGTCCTGCGCCCCATGCTCGAGCGCGGCCGGGGCTCGATCGTGACGATGGCCTCGAACGCCGCGCGCCTCCTCGACATCCCGCTCACCGCCTCGTACGCCGCCGCGAAGGCGGGGGTCGTCATGCTCACGCGCCACGTGGCGATGGAGGTGGGACCTCGCGGCGTTCGCGTCAACGCCATCGCGCCAGCGACGACGCTCACCGAGCGCGTCGCGACGACGCTCTCGCCCGAGGCCCTGGCGCACGTCGAGTCCTCCGCCCCGCTGCGGCGCATCGGCCTCCCCGAGGACAGCGCGTCAGCCGCGCTCTTCCTCGCCTCGGACGTCTCCTCGTGGCTGACCGGCATCACCATCGACGTCGCCGGCGGCCGGGTGATGATCTGACGTGCGCGTCGACGTCCACAACCACGTCATCCCCCGGCCGCTCCTCGACCTCGTGCGCGCGGAGGCCGCCTTCGGGGTCGACGTGGCTGACGGGTACTGGCGCGGCCCGGACCACGTCGACTTCCCCCTCGTCGACTCCTTCTCCGTCCCGGCGGCCCGTCTCGACGACCTCGAGCGGGCGGGCCTCGAGGGCGCGGTCGTCTCGCCCGCACCCTGCCTGTTCCCCTACCGCCTCGACCCCGAGCGCGGCGAGCGCTGGTGCCGGGTGGTGAACGAGGGCCTCGCCGAGTTCTGCGCCACCGCCCCCGAGCGGCTCCGCTTCATGGCCGACGTGCCGCTCCAGGACGTCGACCTCGCCTGCCAGCTCACCGAGGAGGCGGCCGGCCTCGGGGCGGTCGCCGTGGCCGTCGGCACGTCGGTCGCCGGCGCCCGCCTCGACGAGGCGCCCTACCGGCCGTTCCTCGCCCTCCTGGAGCGCCTGCGCCTGCCGCTGCTCGTCCACCCGGCCTTCAACGACGCGCACCCGGCGCTCGCCCCGTACTACCTCCAGAACGTCATCGGCAACCCGCTCGAGACGACGATCGTCGCCGAGCGCCTGATGGCCTCCGGCGCGCTCGGGGCGCACCCCGGCCTCACGGTCATCCTCGTGCACGGCGGTGGCTTCCTGCCCTACCAGCTCGACCGCCTCCGCCACGCCTCGCAGGTGCGCGAGGAGTTCGCCGCGCCCGTCGCCACCGACGAGCTGCTCTCGCAGCTGCGCTTCGACACCGTCTTGCACGGGCGCGCCGCGCTCGCGTTCCTCGTCGAGCGCGTCGGCGTGGATCGCGTCCTCCTCGGCACCGACATGCCCTTCGACATGGCGGTCGCCGCGCCCTTCGACGCGCTGCGTGCGGCGGTCGGCGACGAGGCGGCGCGTGTCGTCGCCGAGGAGAACCCGACGAGGCTGTTCTGCCGATGAGGACGACGCACGGGCCCCGACGGCGACCGCCCGAGGCCCCGAGCCACCCGAGACGACCGAGGAGGAGGCGAGCGATGGCCGATGCCGCATCGAAGCCGCCGAGCGTGACGGGCACCTACGACGTCGGCGACTACGCCGAGGAGCTGGCCGCCGCGCCGCGCAACCACGAGATTGGGACCTCGCTGTGGTTCGAGAACGACCGGGTGCGCGTCTTCGAGGTGCGCCTCGAGCCGGGCGAGCGTGGTGCCTTCCACGTCCACGACCGGCCCTACCTCTGGACCGTCGTGGAGGCCGGCCGGGGACTCCAGCGCCTGGCGGACGGGACCTTCGCCGTCCGCGACTACGAGCTCGGGGACACGCGCTTCCTCGAGCACTCGCCCGAGCACGCGCTCGTGCACGACCTCGAGAACGTGGGGACGACGACGCTGCGCTTCGTGACGGTCGAGCTGCGCGACGGGGGTTGACGCGATGGGAGCGTCGGGTCCTCGGCTGCGCCGCGCGCTCGTCGTCGGCGGCTCCCTCGGGGGGCTCAGCGCGGCGAACTGGCTGCGCGACGCCGGCTTCGCGGTCGAGGTCCTCGAGCGCTCCTCGCACCTGCTCGAGGACCGCGGCGTGGGGATCGTGCTCCACCGCTCGACGGTCCGCTACCTCCTCGAGTGCCGAGGCGTCGACCTCGACTCGATGAGCCTGCGCGTCTCGCGACTGCGCTACCTCGACCGTGCCGGCGGCGTCGTCGCCGACGCCGCGATCCGGCTGCGCTTCGCCGCCTACGGCGCCCTGTACCGGGAGCTGCTGGCCGCCTTCGGCACCGAGCACTACCACCTCGGGCACGAGGTCGTCTCGGTGCGCGACCGGGGCGAGCTCGCCGAGGTCGTCCTCGCCGACGGCACGACGCGCTCCGCCGAGCTCGTCGTCTGCGCCGACGGGATCCGCTCGGGCGCGCGCCGGGCGCTACTGCCCGAGGTGCAGGCGAGCTTCGCCGGCTACGTCGCCTGGCGGGGGGTGGCCCCGCTCACCGCCCTCGGCCCGGCGGCAGCCGGGTTGCTCGGCGACGCCATCACCTACACGATCATGGACCGCAGCCACCTGCTGACCTACCCCATCGCGAGCGGCGAGGGTCGCCTCGTGAACTGGGTCTGGTACCACAACGTCGAGACGGCCGCCGAGCTCGAGGCGCTCCTCACCGACGCCGAGGGGCGCGTGCACGACCTGACCCTGCCCGCCGGCTTCGCCCCGGCCGAGCGCGTCGCGGCGCTGCGAGCCCGGGCCCGAGGCGTCCTCCACGACGTCGTCGTCGAGACGATCGAGAAGACGTCCGAGCCCTTCGTCCAGGTGGTGCTCGACGTCGAGCCGAGCCGCCTCGCCTTCGGTCGGATCTGCCTCCTCGGGGACGCCGGCTTCGTCGCTCGCCCGCACGCCGCGGCGGGCACCGCGAAGGCGTGCGAGGACGCCTGGCACCTCGCCGCGGCGCTCGTGAAGCAAGAGGACGTGCCCGCGGCTCTCGCCGCCTGGGAGCCGGCCGCCCTCGAGCTCGGCGCCAACCTCGTCCGCCGCTCGCGCGAGGCGGGCATCCGGTCGCAGTTCGACGGGACGTGGCAGGTCGGCGACCCGCTCCCCTTCGGGCTCTACGAGGTGGGCGACAGTGAGCTCTGATCCGGGCGCCCGACCGGTCGGCGTCGTGGGGCTGGGCACGATGGGCGCCGCCCTCGCTCGCCACCTGCTCGCCGCGGGCTACGACGTCGTCGGCTACGACGTGCGGCCGGAGGCCGCGCTCGAGCTCGAGCCGGCGGGCCTGCGGCGTGCCGCCGACGTCGCCGAGCTCGCCCGGCAGGTGCCGGTCCTCCTCACCTCGCTCCCGTCGGTCGGCGCGCTCGAGGCGGTCGTCGAGGCGCTCGCCGGCTCGAAGGTTGGGGGGATCGACCTCGTGGAGGCGAGCACGCTGCCGCTTCCGGCGAAGGAGGCGGCGCGCGCCCGGCTCGCCTCCTGCCGGATCAGCGTCCTCGACTGCCCGATCAGCGGGACGGGGGCGCAGATGGCGCGGCGCGACGCGGTCGTCTACGCGAGCGGCGACGCCGACGCGCTCGAGCGCTGCCGCCCCTACCTCGAGGCGGCCTTCCGCACCGTCTACCTCGTCGGGGGCTTCGGCGACGGGTCTCGGCTCAAGTTCGTGGCGAACCTCCTCGTCGCCGTCCACAACGTCGTGGCTGGCGAGGCGATCGCCCTCGCCCGCCTAAGCGGCCTCGATCCCGCAGCCGTGCTCGGCGCGCTCGCCGACGGCGCCGGGAGCTCGCGCATGCTCGAGGTGCGCGGCCCGATGATGGTCGAGCGCCGCTACCAGCCGGCGACGATGCGGGTCGACCTGTTCAAGAAGGACCTCTTGATCATCGGCGAGTTCGCCCGCTCGCTCGGCGCGTCGACGCCCACCTTCGACGCCTGCCTCGAGGTCTACGAGGAGGCGCTGCGGCGCTCGCTCGGCGCCGAGGATACCGCGAGCGTCCACGAGGTCGTCCTCGACCCCGGTTCCGACCGTTGAGCGCCTTCGACCTCGCGCTGCGCGGCGGGACCGTCGTCTCGGGGACCGGGCGCGCCGAGCTCGACGTGTACGTGCTCGGCGAGCGCATCGCCGCGCTGGGTCCCCGGGGCGCACCCGCCGAGGCGCGCTCGACGCTCGACGCGAGCGGCTGCTTCGTGCTGCCGGGCATGGTCGACACGCACGTGCACCTCATGGAGCCGGGGGACCCGAGCCGCGAGGACTTCCCGACCGGCACCGCGGCCGCGCTGCGCCAGGGGGTGACGACGATCGTCGAGCACACCCACAGCTGGCCGGTCACCTCGCCCGAGCGCTACGCCGAGAAGCTCGCCCACCTGGCCGGCCGCTCGCACGTCGACTTCGGCCTCGCCGCCCACGTCTGGCCGGACCGCGACGACCTCGAGGCGCTGTGGCACGCCGGCGTCGTCTTCTTCAAGATCTTCACCTGCTCGACCCACGGCGTGCCGGGTCTCACCGGGGAGCGGCTGGCGGCGGCCTTCGAGGCGATCGGCCGCTTCGGCGGCAGCTGCCTCGTGCACTGCGAGGACGAGCTCCTCACCGCCGGCGCCGAGAACGTGCTGCGCGAGCTCGGGCGCGACGACCCGGGGATCCTCCCCGAGTGGCGCTCGCGCGAGGCCGAGCTCGCCGCCGTCCACCTCGTCGGCCTGCTGTCGCGCGCCTCGGGGGCGTCGGTCACCGTCGCCCACGCGAGCAGCGCCGAGGTGCTCGAGACGATCGAGTGGCACCGCCGCCACGGCGCACCGCTCGTCGCCGAGACCTGTCCGCAGTACCTGCTGCTGTGGGAGCGAGAGGTGCACGAGCACGGGGCGCTGCGCAAGTTCACGCCGCCGGCGCGCCTTCGCTCCACGACGGACGAGGAGGCGATGTGGGCCGCCTTCAACGCCGGCGCGGTCCACCACCTCTCGACCGACCACGCGCCCTCGACCCTCGCGCAGAAGGCGGCGGGGTCGATCTGGGACGTCCACTTCGGCCTCCCGGGCCTCGACACGACGCTGCCGCTCATGCTCGACGCGGCGCTGCGGGGGAGGACGTCGCTCGAGCGCGTCGTCGAGGCGTACGCGAGCGCCCCGGCGCGCCGCTACGGCTTGCGGCGCAAGGGGCGTGTCGCCCCCGGCTTCGACGCGGACCTCGTCGTCGTCGACCCCCGGGCGCGCCGGGTCCTCTCGGACGCCGCCGTCGTGTCGAAGGCGGGCTGGACGCCGTACGCCGGGCGGGAGGTCGTCGGCGCGGTGACCGTCACGGTGCTGCGCGGCCGGGTCGTCGCGCGAGACGGCGAGCTCACCGAGGAGCCCCGCGGGCGCCACCTCCCCGGGCCGGGTGCCCCGCCGCGCTGACGGAGGGCGCCGAGACCAGCCGAGCAGGGAGGGAGGGCCTCATGCAGACCGAGATGTACTGCTACCTCGAGGACCGCGAGCGGCGCGTCCTGCCGTCGAACGAGGCGTTCGAACGCTGGCTCGACCCCGATCGCAGCGCCATCGCCTGCATCGACATGTACCGCGGTCACGTCGGGCCCGACGAGCAGCTCACCTGCCCGGCGCCTCGGGCGCGCGCCAAGATCCCCGCCCACAACCTCTTCCACCGCCTCGCCCGCGACGTCGGCGTCCCCGTCATCCACGTCCAGCACTGGCAGCGCTACGGCGGCATCGACGACGCGAACTCCCGGCAGTTCAACCGCGGCGCCAACTGGCGCGTGCTCTACGAGCTCTACCTGCCGCCGAACCCGCTCATGCTCGAGCACTCGTGGGAGGGCACGAGGTGGCTCGACCTCATGGTCGAGGAGGCGCCGGGTGACTACTACGTGCGCACGAAGAAGCGTCTCTCCGCCTTCTACCCGACGGACCTCGAGTTCCTGCTGCGCCAGCTCGACGTGAAGAACCTCGTCATCACGGGCACCTACACGGACGCCTGCGACCTGTCGACCGCCTTCGACGCGGCGAACCGGGACCTGCGCGTGATCGTGCCGCGCGACGTCGTCGCCGGCTACAGCGCCGAGGCGGAGCACGCCGCGCTCTTGATCGTGTCGCTGCACCTCGGCCTCGTCGTCGACGCGCCGGCGCTCCTCGCGGAGTGGTACGCGAGGAAGGGACGCGAGCTGCCCGAGGCGCTGCGCTCGTGCACCGACATCTCGCTCGTCGCCGGCACCCTGGAGGACGGTGACGCGCCCGCGCCGGGTACCGGCAGGCGCTGAGCAGGCGCCGTCCGCGCCGGGACGGCATCGGATCGGCACGGTGTCACGCGCACGCAGACGTTCCCGTCGGGAGGAACGCCGAGAACGCCTCGCACAGCTCGGCGCGTGACGCTCCCTCCCGCACGAGGAGGTGGAGGAGGAGGCGAGCCTTGCAGCCGGCGAGCCACCCCGCGCTGAGCAGGCCTCGCCGTCGCAGGTCGCTCTCGCCGCCGACGAAGGCGTAGGTCGCCGTCAGGGTCGATCCGCCACCCGTGCGCGACGCGATCACGACCGGGATGTGCCGGGCGAGCTCCTCGAGGAGGGGCGCGACCGGCGCGTTCACGTGGCCCCCGCCGGAGCCCTCGACGACGAGACCCGCGTACCCGAGGGTGCGGATTGCCGGCACCCAGCGGCCGTCGTCCCCGAGCCAGACGCGCACGAGCGCCACGGCGCAGTCGTCGGGGCTCGCCAGCGACGCGAGGAACGCTGCCGAGCGCGGGCGGGCGATGGACTGCGGGAGCGGCGTGGGACGCGCGACGAACACCGGGCGTCCCTCGGACAACCAGCCGACCAGGGGATTGGAGGCGAACGCGGCGGTGCTCGAGGTGTGTCGCTTGGCCACGTAGCGGGCGGCATGGATCTCGTCGTTCATCACGACGAGCACGCCGCACCCGCTGGCCTCCCTGCTCGCGGCGACGGTGATGGCGGCGAGCAGGTTCGCGGGACCGTCGGCGCCGGCGACCGTCGGGTTGCGCATCGCGCCGGTGACCACGACCGGGCCAGGATGAGCCGCTCCGAGCAGCTCGAGGAGGAACGCCGTCTCCTCGATGGTGTCGGTGCCCTGCGTCACCACGACCCCTGCGACGCCGGCGGAGAAGCGCTCGGCGATCCGCTGCGCGACCTCGGCGATGTCGGCGACGGTGAGGTGCGATCCGGGGATGCGGCGGAGCGCGGCGGTCTCGATCGAGGCGACGTCCTCGATGCGTGGGACGGCGCGGACGAGCTCGGCCGCGTCCAGGCTGTGCTCGACGCCCGCCGGGGTGTCCGAGCCCATGGCGATCGTACCCCCGAGCGAGGCGACGAGGATCCTGGGCAGCGCGTTCACGCGATCACCTCCGGTGTGACGGCCGGCATCCGGGTCCGTCCGGGCCGTGGCTCACGGCGAGGGTCCGAGTAGCGCGAGCGCCGGCGTGCGCGCTCCAGTGGCGCGCGAACGGGCGGTCGGGCGCGAGGCCCAACCGTCCAGTTCCGGCCGCGGTGCCCGAGGCAGCCGTGGCTCGCCGCTCGTGCGATCGTCCTCCAGGCGCCGGAACGCCGTCGTGCGCGAGCGGGACGACCGAAGGACGACGAGCGCGCGCACGCGCGACGTGCCTTCGGCAAGGGGCGCCGGGACGGTCGCGACGCAGCCGTCTGCCGGCCCTCGCCGCGGCCGGTGTCCTCGGTGGCACCTCGCGTCGACCGCTTCCTGGTCGTCCTGTGTAGCAGGCTGCCGCACCGGCGCTTAAGCGGGCCAGCCTTGCGAGACGCGTCGGGCTCGTCGAGCAGCTCGGTGCGACCGCATCGGCGCTCGCCGCCGCGTCGCGCGCCGGGGGATGGGTCCGCGTGCTCCCCACCGCCTCGCGCGCGCCGGCCCGCGCCGCTGCGTGCATGGCGTGCACCCCCTTCCAGCGTCTCTCGATACCGCCAGGCCTCGGAGCGCGTGCCCGGCGCTGCGACCTCGCTCCTGGGCTCTTCGAGCGTGGGCGGCGGTCGGGCCTTGCGCGTGGCGGCGGTCGCTGTTAGCTTACTGATGATCTTTATGTCTGACAATCTGTATCGAAGAGCAGATCAACAGATTCTCTGCCGTCCGAGTCTCCGCGGGCGCTGCGTCCAGCTTCAGGGCCTTCGAGGCGGCGGGCGCTGCTGGAGGGGGGTCGTCGGCGGCGATCGTGGTGCCGCCGGGAGAGGCGTGGACGGTTCGCTGTCTGCTGCGGCGCAGCGGCTACCTCGGGCGGTGCCGGCAGCGTGGTGATCGAGGTCGTCGGCGAGGCCGAGCCTTCCACCTCGCGCTCGGCCGAGCGCGAGGGAGTGGGGGAACGCCGCTCGCGCGTCCGGCGCCGAACCCGCGAGCGGTTCGTCGTGCTCGCGGGTCAGCTCCTCGTCATCGGACTGCTCGTGCTCGCGATGCAGCTCGTGAACGCGAACTTCGGCGGTCTCACGATGCCCGCGCCCGGATCGGTCCTGCGCCAGCTCGGCCACCTCGTCCGAGACGGCGTCCTCGGTCGCGCCCTGGCGGAGACGCTCACGGTCTTCGGGATCGGCTACGGCGTGTCGCTCGCCTCCGGCGTGCTGCTCGGCATGGTCGTCGGCGGCTTCCGGACGATCGGCCGCATCTGGGAGCCGTTCATCAACGCGCTGAACGCCACGCCACGCGTGGCGTTCATCCCGCTGATCATCGTGTGGTTCGGGCTGTTCGTCGAGTCGAAGGTGATCGTGGCGTGGCTGAGCGCCTTCGTCCCGATCCTCATCAACACGGCCGACGGCATCCAGAACGCCGATCAGGACCTCATCGAGATGGCGAAGGCGCTCGGCACTCCGCGCCGCACCCTGTTCTGGCGCGTCCTCGTGCCCGCAGCGCTCCCGTCCATCCTCACCGGCGTCCGCGTCGGGGCCGCGCTCGCGATCCTCGGAACCATCGTGGCCGAGCTCTACACGGCGCAGGCGGGGCTCGGCGGTCTGCTCGCCGAGGCGGGCAACACCTTCCAGATGGCCGAGTACTTCGCAGTCGTGATCGTCCTCGCGGCGCTCGGCACCGCCGTCTCGGCGCTGCTGCGGATGCTCGAGCGTCGCTTCGCCGCCTGGCGGGTCGACTGGCGGGAGGGCTCGTGAGGCAGCAGGAGCCCCCGGTGGCGGTGGTCGAGGCTGCGCGCGGGGGCGAGGCGCAGGGCGCGCCGTCGGGTCGTCCGCAGATCGAGGTGCAGGGGGTCAGCCGCTGGTTCAAGGGCGGTCAGGTCCACGCGCTCGACCGGATCACCTTCGACGTCGCGGCCGGCGAGTTCGTGAGCGTCGTCGGACCGAGCGGCTGCGGGAAGACGACGCTCCTGCGCGTCATCGACGGACTCATCAAGCCCGATGCAGGACGCGTCCTGATCGCAGGGCACCCGCCGGTTCCCGGCCCGCAGATGGGCTTCGTCTTCCAGCAGGCCCGGCTCCTCCCCTGGCGCACCGTCCGCGCGAACGTGGAGTTCCCGCTCTTCGTGCAGGGCGTCCCCGCCGACGAGCGACGCGAGCGGGCGATGAACGTGCTCGCCACCGTGGGGCTGCAGGCGTTCGCGAACGCCTACCCGCACGAGCTCTCCGGGGGCATGCAGCAGCGCGTCGGGCTCGCCCGAGCGTTCGCGGTGGACCCCGCCGTCCTGCTCATGGACGAGCCGTTTGGCGCGCTCGATGCGATGACCCGGCAGTTCATGCGCCTCGAGCTGCTGAGGCTGTGGGCCCGCCTGCGAACCGCGGTCGTCTTCGTCACGCACGACATCGACGAGGCGATCCTGCTGTCGAACCGGATCGTCGTGCTGCGACCGCGGCCTGGCCAGGTCGACGAGATCGTGCGCGTCGACCTCCCCGAGGACCGCTGGGAAGGCGACGTGGAGGGCCTGCAGCGCTTCCGGGAGCTGCACGACCACCTCTGGCACCGGATCCGGTCGATGGTCGGCCAGAGCGCAGAGTGGGCGACGAGCGCGCAGGGCGGTGGGGGGAGAGGCGGCGAGCCCGCGCCGGGCGACGTGCGGCCAGGGCCAGGTGGCTCGTGAGCGGGATGTCGCATCGAGACCTCCCGAGAGGTGGTGGAGCTCCTGTGGCAGGCACGAACACGACCGAGCGACCCGAGCACGGCCTCGCCGAGCGCAAGCTGGCACGGCGCACCCTCGCGTCGCAGCTCCTCGACGAGCTGCGGGCGAACATCCTGTCGGGTCGCCTCGAGCCCGGCCATCCGCTCCCCGTCGAGCGTCAGCTGTGCGAGGCCTTCGGCGTCGGCCGCACCACGGTGCGCGAGGCGTTGCAGGGCCTGCTGGCGGCAGGTCTCGTGCGCCGGGAGGGCAACCGCCTCGTCGTCGTCGCCCGGCACGAGGTCTCGCCCGAGGAGGTGGACTACTCGGCCCTCGCGTCTCGCCTGTCGGTACGAGACGTCTACGAGACGAGGAAGCTCATCGAGGTCGAGATCGTTCGCCTCGCCGCCGAACGCCACACCGCCGCGCAGCTCGCCGAGCTGCGCGCGCTCCTCGAGGACATGGACCCGACGGACCCCGAGGGGTACCACGTCGCGAACGAGCGCTTCCACCAGGCGATTGCACGCATGTGCCCGAACCGGGTGCTCGTGGACGTCTACCTGTCGAACCACCACGTCTTCTTCAAGCTCCCCGCCTACTGGCGGCTCTTCGGGAGCGAGCCCCTCGCTCTCGGCGGCGGCCGGCGGGGCCACGAGGAGCTCTACGAGGCGATCGCCTCGGGGGACGGCGAGCGCGCCGCCCGTGAGATGTGGGTGCACCTCGACCGGGTCGAGCAGCGCTTGATCGAGCGGATCAGGACGGCCGCTGGCGTGGCAGATGGAGGAGCCGATGCGTAAGGGCTACAAGGTGGTCGACGTCGACACGCACGTCACGCCTTCGTTCGAGGTGCTGATGCGCTACGCGGACGACGCGCTGCGGGCGCGTTCCGCCGAGCTCGCCCCCTACGTGCGACGCACGACGCCGGAGCCGGGTCGAGGGCACCCCGAGCACGAGTACGGCGTGCTGCGGATCAACCCGCGTCCGTACCGTCGCGTCGCAGGGCGACCCGAAGGCGAAGAGGAGCGAGGGGGCGGCGCGGGCGCCCGCAGCGCCCTCGAGGGCCGCGTCGGGAACCTCGCGAGCGCGCAGCCGAGCATCGGCGTGCAGCATGACAACCCCTCGGGTCGCCTTGCCGACATGGACGTCGAGGGCGTGGACATCGACGTCATCATCCCGGGGACGTGGGCATGCGGCAGCACCGCGCTCGAGACGTCGCTGGCGAAAGGGCTCTACGACGCGTACCACCGCTACATCCGCGAGTACTGCTCGGCGGATCCTCGACGACTGAAGAGCGTGATCCTCGCGCCGGGCGCGGACCCGCAGTTCGCGGCAGCCACGGTGGAACGGCTCGCCGGCGAGGACTGGGTGGCTGCCGTGTGGCCGCTGCTTCCCGAGGGGCTGCCGGTCGACGACCCCGTCCTCGACCCGATCTGGGCGGTGATGAACGAGGCCGACCTCCCGATCGTCCACCACAGCTTCTTCTACGAGCCGCCCTACTTCCCCGGCTACCGGGACATCTGGGGCAACCTGGCGGTCGCCCGAACCGCGGCGCACGTGTGGGGGGCGCAGCGGCTGCTCGCCTACGTCCTCATCAGCGGCATGCTCGACCGTTTCGATCGGCTGCGAGTCGGGACCATCGAGACGGGTCACGGATGGCTCGCGCACTGGCTCGTGCGGCTGACGAGCCAGATCAGCTACGTCAAGGGTGCGGTGCCGCCGGACCTCAAGCACACGCCGCTCGAGTACGCCCAGATGGGCAGGGTCTTCTGCGCGGTCGAGGAGCACGAGGGCCCGGTCATCACCCGCGGCGTCATCGACGTCCTCGGCGAGGGGGTGCTCATGTACGCGTCGGACTACCCCCATCCCGAGTCGCACTTCCCCAGCAGCACCGACAACATCATCGCCTGGGAGCCGGAGCTCGGTGCATCGGCAGTGCGCCGGATGATGGGCGAGAACGCCATCGCCTACCTGCGGCTCGCGTCCTCGCCCTGGGACGACGGCGACGCGCGGAGCGCGTCGGGCGCGGCCGACAGGAACCGGGCCGAGGCTGCCGCGCCCGCCTCGTGACGCGGAGGTCGGTCTCGATGCACCCGGATCGCGCCCTCGAGTACGTGGCCTCGGCGCGTCGCATCGGCGCCGCACGGGATCTCGCCGTGACGGCAGCCGTCGTCGATGCCGCGGGGCACCCCGTCGCGGTGGTCCGCGGCAGCGGCGACCGTTGGCACGGGCCGTACATGGCGATCGGGAAGGCGCGGCTCGCTGCCGCCTTCCGGCGCACGACGGCGGACCTCCTGAGCGCCTGGGCCGACCGACCCCTGTTCGCGGCGAGCTTGCTGAGGGTCCTGCCGGAGGGCGTCACGCTCAACCCCGGCGGCTGTCCCATCTTCGAGAACGGCGAGTGCATCGGCGCGATCGGCGTCGGCGGAGGCAGTCCGAAGGAGGACGACGAGGTCGCCCGCTCGGCAGTCGCCGAGGCAGGCGGATCGCTCTCCTCCGACGGGGCGTGATCGATGGAGCGTGCAATGACGTTGCAGCAACTGCGCACCGACGACGCGCCGGTGCCGACGGGACCGTTCAGCCAGGGCGTGCGCGTCGGCTCGCTCGTCTTCACGGCCGGTCAGGCCGGCCGCAACCGTGAGACCGGCCAGATGGGCGACATCAAGGACCAGACGACGTGGGCGCTCCGCAACGTTGCGGCGATCCTCGCCGCTGCCGGGGCGAGCCTCGTCGACGTCGCGAAGGTGACGATCTTCGTGCGGGAGGGCAGCGACGTCCAGGCGCTCAACGCGGCCTACGTCGAGGCGTTCCGCACGGCCGGGTGCGGGGACTACCTCCCCGCCCGCTCGCTCGTCTTCGTGAGCAGCCTGAAGAACCCGGACATGCTCGTCGAGATCGAGACCATCGCCGCGCTCGCCTGACGTGGACCGAGTTGGCGCGACCGGTGGGCTGGGTGGCTGAGGCGATGGACGGCCTGCGCGCGGTGTCCGGGGCGGGCAAGGGGCCGGTCCTCGGGTGCCACGGTGCGGTGTCGGCCGGTGACCCCTTCGCGGCGACCGTGGCGACGGAGGTCCTCGCCAGCGGCGGCACGGCGGTCGACGCCGTCCTCGCCGGCGCCATGGTGCAGTGCGTGGTCGAGCCGGCGTGGTGCGGCCTCGGCGGTGACGCGTTCGCCCTCGTCTTCGAGCCGGGCGAGGGCGTGGTCGCGCTGAACGGGAGCGGGGCGGCCCCCGTCAAGGCAGGTTCGGCGACGGCCGGCCTCGAGCGTGTCCCGCGCTTCGGGCCGCTCTCGGTGGCGGTGCCGGGGTTCGTCGGTGCCTGGGACGCGCTCTTCAGTCGATTCGCGTCGCTCGCCCGTGCGGAGCTCGTCGAGCCGGCGCGGCGCTACGCGCTGCGGGGGTTCCCGCTCGACCTGGGCACCGCGGCGGCGGTCGAGCGAGCCGTGACCGATGCGGCCTCCGGCGCGGCGCCGGGCCTCGAGACGCTGCTGGCCGGCAACGGCCGTTGTCCCGGCGAGCTGTTCCGCCAGCCAGAGCTGGCCTGGACGCTCGGGGAGGTCGCCGAGCGCGGCGCGGCGGCCTTCTACGAGGGCGCGATCGCCGAGCGAGTCGCGTCGTGGATCGAGCGGCGCGGCGGGCCCCTCAGCCTCGAGGACCTCGGCTCGCACGAGACGGCCTTCGTGGACGTGGTGTCGGTGCGCTATCGCGATCGCCTCGTCGTCAGCAATCCGCCCGTGTCGCTCGGGATCCTGCTCCTCGAGGAGCTGGCCCTCGCTGGCGAGTTCGACGTCGCCGAGCTGCGCGCGCGCACGAGCGACCTCATCGACCTCCTCGTCTGGTGCAAGCGCGAGAGCTTCCGTGACCTCGCGCTCGTCGCGTCCGATCCCCCGGCGAGCGCCCGCTTCGGGGGGCTCGATCCGGCCACGATCGCCGCTCGCGCCGCCACCTACGAGACGGGTGCAGGTGCGGTCGCGGTGATGGAGCCGGAGCTGAGCGAGGGCACCGATACCACGAGCCTCGTCGCCGTGGACGCGCGCGGCCAGGTCGCCGTGGTGATCCACTCGCTCTTCAACGAGTGGGGGGCGCGGGAGGTCGTACCGGGGACCGGCGTCCTGCTGAACGACCGGCTCGCCGGCCTCCGGACCGACGCATCGGCGCCGAACGGGCTCCGGCCGGGCTGTCGGCCGGTGCACACGCTGAACGCGTACATGGTCCTCGAGGCGGACAACGTCGTGCTCGCCGGCGCGACGCCGGGCGGCCGCGGGCAGGTCCAGACCAACTTCCAGGTCCTCACGCAGGTCATCGACTTCGGCTCGGACATCCAGTCCGCGCTCGAGCACCCGCGCTGGCTGAGCGGCACGCCGCGCACGCCCGTGCCCGACGACCGTCTCCTCGTGGAGTCAGAGATGGGTGCCGCGGTGATCGACGAGCTGCGCGAGCTCGGCCACGACGTCGTCGTCGTCGACGGGTCGAGCGATCGAGCGTCGAACGACCTGTTCGGCGGGTGCACCGTCGTCGCCGCGGACCCCGCGAAGGGTGTGTACCAGGCTGCCGCCGATCCGCGCCGTCGGGTGACGGCGCTCGCCTGGTGACGCGCGCGCGAGGCGTCGGCGCGGCGAGCGCCGAGCCGGCGCCAGCCGACGAGGCGAGGAGGCACGGACAGGGGAGGAGCGAAGCACCGTGAGCATCGGGCAGGCGCCGGGGAGCGACCGGCAGGGCGGGGCGGCCCAGCCACGGCCCTCGTCGGGGATCGTCTACCCCTTCGAGATCAGGCGCGAGCTGTACGACTGGGCGAGGTTCTCGGACGAGGAGTACGCGAGGAGGCACCGCCTCGTCCGCGAGTTCATGGCAGAACGCGGCCTCGACTGCATGGTCTTCGAAGGGTCGAACGCGATCTGGGAGCGGGGCTGGGCGAACATCCGGTGGCTCACGAACTACATCGGCACGATGGAGCTCGACGCGCTCTGCATCTTCCCGCTCGAGGGCGACCCCACCCTCGCCATCCTCGGCCTGAACGCGAGGCTGCCGGATCGCATGGCGCGCTCGATCGTGACCGACATCCGCGGGGCGCTGAACACGACGCAGGTGCTCATCGGGCGTCTGCGGGAGCTCGGCCTAGAACGCGCCAGGATCGGCGTGGTCCCGGTGGCGCCCTACCTCTCGCTGCCTGCCGACCACGTCCAGGCGCTCACGAGCGAGCTCCCGAAGGTCGAGCTCGTCGACTGCAGCGATGCCTTCTGGCGTCTGCGGCTCGTCCTGTCGCCCGAGGAGCTCGCCTGCCTGGAGGAGGCCGGCAGGATCGGCGACGCGGCCGTCGAGGCCATCATCGACGAGCTCCGTCCGGGGATGCACGAGACCGACCTCTTCGCCATCATCTACGAACGGCTCGCCCGCGAGGGCGGGGAGCTCCCGACGATGGTGCTCGCCGCGAGCGAGTCGACGCGTGCGCCGGTCTCCGGCTTCCAGCGGCCCCGGCCGATCTCCCGGCAGATCCAGGAGGGAGACATCCTGCTGCTCGAGATCGGGGCGCGAGAGGCCCACGGGTACGAGGCGCAGACCGGCAAGCCGATCTGCTTCGGCGAGCCGTCTCCGGAGTTCAGGGAGATGCTGGACGTCTGCCTCGAGGCGTACGCCGCGGTGACGTCCGTCCTGGGGCCCGGTTGCGACGCGGCGAGGATCCGCGAGGCGGGCTCGGTGATCCACGAGCGCGGCTACAGCATCGTCGCGCCGCTCGTGCACGGGATCTTCAATCCGATCGACGCCGGGCCGTTCGTGGGAACCTCGCACCGTCCCGACAAGGACGTGGTCCTCCAGCCGGGCATGGCCTGCTGCGTGGAGATCCATCCGTGCAGCGCGGACGCGACCAGGGGCGTGTTCCTCGGCGACACCTACGTCATCACCGACGACGGGGCGCGCTCGGTGAACCGCCTGCCCGCGGAGGTGACCGTCCTGTGAGGTCCGTCGCTCTCCGCGTGCTCGACGAGGACCGCACCGTGCACGTGGACGTTGCAACGGTCGTCATCTGCGGCTACACCGGACGCGATCCGGCGGCGGTGGAGCGCCACATCGCCGAGCTCGAGGCGATCGGCGTGGCGCGCCCCGCATCGGTGCCGGAGGTCACCGTCCTCGACGGCGAGGTCGTGACGCAGGCCGCGCGGATCGGGCCCTACGGCGGCCGGTCCTCGGGCGAGGCGGAGCCCGTGCTCGTGTTCGGCGACGGGGAGTGGTTCCTGACGGTGGGCTCGGACCACACCGACCGGGACCTCGAGCGCACCGACATGCGCGCGGCCAAGGCGGCGTGCGAGAAGCCCATCGCCCGCGCCGCCTGGTCGTCCGGCTTCGCGGCGCCGGCGTGGGACGACCTGCGGCTCCGGAGCTTCGCGGGGCCGCACCCGGGCACCGCCTACCAGGACGCCATGGTCTCGTCGCTCGCTCCGTGCGAGGCGCTCGTCGAGCTCATCGCCGCGGCCGTCGACGATCTGGACGGGACGGTCGGGTTCTGCGGGACGGTGCCGGTCCTGACGGGCGACCTGCGCTTCGCCGCCGAGTGGCGGGTGGAGCTCGTGGCGCCGAGCGGCGCCGCCATCGCGTGCGACTACGTCGTGGGACCGGGCGCGTGACACGGGTGAGGGAGGCTCGATGAGGAGCGGAAGGGACTACCTCGAATCGATCGCCGACGCTCGGACGGTGATCGTCGACGGCGAGCGCGTCGAGCGCGTCGCGCAGCACCCGGCCTTCGCGGGGGTCGCGGCGTCGGTCGCCCGGCTCTACGACGAGGCGCACGATCGGGCCAACGGCATGGTCGCGACCTTCGGCAACGGCACGGTCGGGAACGCGGCGTTCCTCATCCCGCGCTCTCGCGAGGACCTGGCGCGCCGTCGCGAGGCGATCGCGCGCTGGGCGCGGCTGAGCCATGGCTTCCTCGGCCGCAGCCCCGACCACGTCGCTTCGTTCTTCGCCGGCTTCGCGTCCGCGCCCGGGGTGTTCGACCGCAAGCACTCCTTCGGGGAGAACGTCCGGCGGTGGTACGAGCGGATCGTCGAGGAGGACCTGTACGCGGCGTACGTGATCATCCCGCCGCAGGTCGACCGGTCGACCACGGCGCAGGGCTGGGACGAGCAGTTCCTGCAGGTCGGCATCGCGAAGGAGCGCGACGACGGCGTCGTGCTGCGCGGGTCGCAGATGCTCGGCACGGGCGCGGCGGTGGCCAACGTGCTCTTCGTGAGCTGCATCAAGCCCCTCGCGCCCGGCGACGAGCCCTACGCGATCTCGGTGGTCGTGCCGCTGTCGACGCCCGGTCTGCGCGTCTACTGCCGCAGGCCCTACGCGCTCGGCATCCCGAGCGCGTTCGACTACCCGCTCTCGGCTCGCTTCGACGAGCCGGACGCGCTCGTCGTCTTCGACGACGTCTTCGTCCCGTTCGAGAACGCGTTCGTCCTCGGCGACGTCGAGGGCGTGCGATCGCAGTTCTTCGACACCCCCGCGCACGTGCTCGGCAACAGCCAGGCCCAGATCCGCTTCGCCGAGAAGCTGAAGTTCATCGTCGGCATCGCTCGCCGGATCGCCGCGGTGAACGGGATCGACCGGCTGCCGCCGGTGCAGGGCGTGCTCGGCGAGCTGGCGGCCCTGGCGGCGGTCGTCGAGGGCATGGTGGTCGCGGCGGAGGCGAGCGCCGAGGCGAACGAGAACGGCGTGTTCTGCCCGAACCCCCGCTTCGTCTACGGGGCGATGGGCCTGCAGGCCGAGATCTACCCTCGGGTGCTCGGGCTCCTGCGCGACCTCGCGGGCGGCGGCGTGCTCCAGCTGCCCTCCTCCGCCCGGCAGCTGCTGCGCGAGCCGGACGCGAGCGACTTCGAGCGCTACGTGCGCTCGCCGGGGGTGAGCAGCGTCGAGCGCGTCAAGCTCTTCAAGCTCGCGTGGGACGTGATCGGCTCCGAGTTCGCAGGCCGCCACCAGCAGTACGAGATGTTCTACGCGGGGGCGCCCTTCGTCGTGAAGGGCTACGCCTACCGCAACTACGGCTACGAGGAGCCGCTCGCGCTCGTGAGCGACTTCCTCGCAAGCTACGGGCTCGACGAGGAAGGGCTCGGGGCGTCGCGATGAGCGCGGCACCGGCGGTCCTCGACGAGCGGACGTTCCGCGACCTCGCGGGCCGCTTCGCGACCGGCGTCGTCGTGATCACCGCCGAGGCTGCCCAGGAACCGGGCGGCTGCGCCGCCATGACGGCCAACTCCTTCACCTCGGTGTGCCTCGACCCGCCCACCGTCCTCGTGTGCGTGCAGAGCGAGAGCAGGACGGCACGGGCGATCGGCGAGAGCCGCCGCTTCGCGGTCAGCGTGCTGCGCCGTGGCCAGGAGGAGCTCGCGAACGTCTTCGCGCGACGCGGGGGCGCACGGGCGGGCCTGGAGCGCACCGCCTGGAGCGGGGGCGTGCCGGTCGTCCTCGACGCGATGTGCTGGTTCGTCTGTCGAGCAGACGCCTTCCAGCGTGCGGGAGACCACGAGATCGTGCTCGGCACCGTCGAGCACGCCCGGGCCGGTGCCGGTCACCCGCTGATCTTCTACCGCGGTTCCTACGACGAGCTCGCGGGGAGGACGAAGGACGCGGAATGGTGCTGGTACTCGTGAGCGCGGCCGCGCCCGGCGGCGGGCAGGTGTGGGGGTAGCGGTGGGGAAGCCGGAGTACGAGTTCTTCGACCCGCTGCGCCAGCCGCCGGGGACCTGGCGCGCGCCGGAGGGAGACCGCAGCGGCCAGCTCTCGGAGCTCGTGCTCGCAGCGGACCTCGCGTCGGGCGACGTGACCCGCCTGCTGCGCTTCGCCGTTGGCGCCGACACGAGCGTGAACGGAACGCTCAGCCACGACTTCTGGGAGGAGGTGTGGATCCTCGAGGGTGCGCTGCACGACCTGCGCCTCGACCGCGTCTTCGACGCGGGCTCCTACGCGTGCCGCCCCCCCGGGATGCCGCACGGTCCGTGGCGCGCGCCCGCCGGCGCGCTCACCCTCGAGATCCGGTACCGCCGAGATGCGTGACGACGGCCGGGTCGGCGAGCACGGCGAGGCCGGCGCGCCCGGGGGTGAGCGCCTCGGTGTCCTCGACACGAGCTTCCGACGCGCCCTGCAGCGCCTCGACGGCGCGGGGCGTCTCCGCAAGGTGGAGCAGGCACTCGAGCGCGACCTCGAGGTCGCGGGCGTCATGCGAGCGCTCGACGGCGGCGAGGCACTCCTCTTCGAGGCCGTGAAGGGCGCGACGATGCCCGTGCTCGGCAACTTCCTGGCGTGCAGCGAGAACGTGGAAGCCGCCTTCGGGCTTCGGCGCGAGGAGGTCCGGTCCGCCATGCTGCGGGCCCTGTCGTCCCCGGTGGAGCCCGTCGTCCTCGAGCGACGCCCCGACGACCGCCGCATCTACCGGGACGGGATCGATCTCGCGGCGCTGCTGCCCGTGCTGCGCCACACGCCCGACGACGGTGGCTACTTCATCACGGCCGGCGTCGTCGTGACGGTGGACCCGGAGATCGGCGTCCCGAACGCGTCCTACCACCGCCTCCAGGTCGTCGGGCCGAGCACCACCGCGATCAAGCTGGACTACGGCCGGCACCTGCTCGCTGCCTACGAGGCGGCGTGCCGGGCGGGCAGGCCGCTCCCCGTCGCGGTGTGCCTCGGCACCGACCTCGCGCTCATGCACGCGGCGGCGTTCATGGGCTCGCAGGTCCCCCGGGAGGTGAGCGAGCTCGACGTGGCGGGAGGGCTGCGCGGTGCCGGCCTCGAGCTCGTCCCGTGCGTCTCGCAGCCGCTGGCCGTGCCGCTCGAGACCGAGATCGTCCTCGAGGGGGCGATCGTCCCGGACTCCTCCGTCCACGAGGGCCCGTTCGCGGAGTTCATCGGGTACCTCTCCGAGGCCGGTCCGGCGCCGGTCCTCGAGGTCACCGCCGTGTCGGTGCGCGCCGACCCCGTCTACCACGCCATCAACGGCGCGGGCCGCGAGACGGTCATGCTGCGCAAGTACGTCCTCGAGGCGGCGGCGCTGCAGGCGCTCAGGCGGGCGGTCCCGATCGTGACCGACGTCGACCTGACGGCGGGCGGCCTGCACCGCTTCCACCTCGTCGTCCAGGTCGCGAAGGCGAGCCCGCAGCACGACGGCTGGCAGCGCAACGCCATCCTCGCTGCCTTCTCGGCCCTCAAGGACCTCGACCTCGTCGTGGTCGTCGACGACGACATCGATCCGCACGACCCGGCCGACGTCGAGTACGCGATCGCGACGCGCATGGAGGCGAGCAGGGATCTGCTGGTCCTCCCCGAGGCGCGCGGGCACGAGTACGTGCGCGTCTCGCGCGGCGGCCAGCGCACGAAGCTCGGCATCGACGCCACGGTCCCCTACGGGGAGCGAGCGCGCTTCGCGCGCGCTCGCTTCAGCGAGGTTGCGCTCGATCCCGGCGCCGTGCGGAGCGCGAGGGGCAGCGCGTCCCTGCCGTGGCTGACGGCGTGAGGAGGCGAGCCGGCGATCTGCGCCAGCCCCTGGCAGTCGGAGCAGGCAGCAGGCGAAAGGAGGGGGGCACGTCCGTTCCGAGAGTGAAGTGCACGACATGGCAATCGAAGGATGGTCGCTCGCTCGCGGCGACGTGGGCGCGCGACCGCGGACGCTGCGGCGGCCGGTCTGGACGGCCGTCGCGTGGACAGGAGAGAAGGTGATGGGAACCACGTTTGCGTCTCGGACCCATTGGCGTTCGAGGGCGTCGCGCTGCGCCGCGGCGGTGGCGTTCGCGGGGGCCGCCCTCGCGATGGGAGCGCTGCCTGCGGCAGCAGCCTCGCGCGCCGCGCGGCACAGCGTCGCCAGGAAGGCGGTTCGGTCGCTGTCCGTCGCGGTCGACTCGACCGAGGTGACGCCGATCCCGAACGGCGTCATCCAGCTCGGCGCCGACACCGGCTACTACCGGCGGAACGGCCTGAACGTGAAGCTGGTCACACTGGAGGGGACGACGGAGGCCGCGCAGGCGCTCGCCTCGGGCGAGGTCGACGTGGCGAACCTCGACACCTCGGAGGCGCTCGAGCTTGTCGCGCAGCACCTCCTGACCCTGAAGGCAGTCGATTCCACGGGCTCCGCCCCCGACTACGTGCTCGTTGCGAGGGACAGCATCAAGAATCTCTCCGATCTCGCGGGTGCGACGTACGCCGGGCTCGGCGCGGGTAGCGAGCCGAACTTCCTCTTCGGCTACCTGCTCGCTCGCAACCACATCTCGTCGAGCAGGGTGCACATCGACAACGTCGGCTCGCCGCTCGCCCGGATCCTCGCAGTCGTGAACGGGCAGGCCGACGCGACGATGGTGTCGGACGCGCAGTGGTCGAGCCTCACTGCCCAGCAGAAGGCCGGCCTGCACCTGCTGCTCAACCAGCTGCAGTTCCTGAAGGCGGTGCCGTTCCAGGCGAAGGTGAACGTCGCGGCGGCCTCGATCGTGAAGAAGGACGCGCCGGCGATCCAGCTGTTCGTCACCCTGACGATGAAGCTGTCGCGCTACTACTACACACACCCGAACGACTGGGCAGCTGCGGTCGCTCGGCAGCGTTCGGACCTCGTCTACGCGGCCCTCGCGAACCTCGCCCACCAGCAGGGGTTCAAGCAGCAGTGGTGCGTGAACGGGTGCCTGAACCGGACCGTGATCGCTCGGACGGCAGCGCTCCTGTTCCGTTCGGGGGCGCTCCCTCCGGGCACGTCGCCCGTCGGCATCAATTCCTGGATCGACGAGACCTTCGTGCAGCGCGCGCTGCATCAGCTCGGCGTCATGAAGGGCGTCGACAAGCCGTGATCGACGCAGCGCGTCGCGCGGTGGGGCGGTCGACGCCTGGCGGCGTCTAGGTGGACCGATCGCCCCGGGGCTCGGACGCGCGCCCCGGGGCGATCGCCTCGCCGAAGGTCTCGGCGCGTCGTGGAGGAGGAGCGGGAGCGAGGTGGCCGCCGTGCAGCACGCATCGTCTCGGGCAGCGGCGCGCCTCCGGTCGGCGTGGAGCACCCCCGAGCGCAGGCGCGATGCGCTCGTGGTGCTCCTGACCGTCGTCACGGGGATGACGGACGCCGTCGGCTTCGTCCGACTCGGCGGGGTCTTCACCAGCGTCATGACGGGCAACATGGTGCTGCTCGGCATCGCGGCCGCACGGCGGACCGCGCCGCTCGCGCTGCACACCGGCGTCGCCTTCGTGGGCTACGTGGCGGGCTCGATCGCGGGTGCGAGCATCGCTCGCCGGCCGGAGCCGAGCGACGGAACGTGGCCGGCACGGGTGACCACCGCCCTGCTGGCGGAGATCGCGCTGTTCGCAGCCTTCGCCGGCGGCTTCGAGGCGGCGCACGGCAAGCCGACGGGTGTGGCCGCTGCCGCGCTCCTCTCGTGCAACGCCGCAGCGCTCGGGATCCAGAGCAGCGCCGTGCTGCGCTTCGGGGTCTCCGGCCTCTCGAGCACCTACCTCACCGGCACCCTGACGAACCTGCTCGCCGGGCTCGTCCACTCGCCGCGCGGGGCGTGGCGAGGGGGGCGCAACCTGGCACTGCTCGCCGGCCTCGTCGTCGGGGCCGCCCTCGGGGCCTCCCTGTGCGTGCGCGCCGCGTGGAGCGAGCCGGTGGTGCAGCTCGGACTGGTGCTCGCGGTCGTTGCCGCTTCGGCAGCGTGGTTCCGCGAGCGAGCACCGAGCCAGGCGGGCCGCGCGGAGCTGGCGCGTCGATGAGCGTCGGCGAGCCGAGGACGAGCGTGCGGCGCATCGTCGTGGGGATCTCCGGGGCGAGCGCCCCGCAGCTCGGGATCGCCTGCCTCGCAGCCCTGCGCGAGATCGGCGGGATCGAGACGCACCTCGTCATCAGCGAAGGAGCCCGGCGCACGATACCGCTCGAGGCGAACCTCGAGGTCGACCAGGTGGAGGAGCTGGCCGACGCCTGCTACGAGCCGAGGGACCTGGCGGCGCCCATCGCGTCCGGCTCCTTCCGGACGATGGGAATGATCGTCATTCCGTGCTCGATGCGGGTGCTCGCAGCGGTCGCGACCGGCAACAGCGGCGATCTGCTGGCGCGGGCCGCGGACGTGACCCTGAAGGAACGCCGGCCGCTCGTCCTCGTCTGCCGCGAGGCACCGCTGAGCCTCATTCACCTCCGGAACATGGAGACCGTTACCCTCGCCGGCGCGACGGTTCTTCCCCCCGTCCTCGCCTTCTACCACCAGCCGAAGTCGGTCGACGACGTCGTCGCTCAAATCGTCGGCAAGGCCCTCGACCAGTTCGATATTCAGCACGACCTCTATAGACGATGGTCGGCGGCGCCACTGGAGCAGTGACAGCGGCTGGAGCCACGACACGTATTGTCCGAAAGTGTCGTCCGAGCGGCCGCGGGCTCATGAGCTCGTGAGGTCTCGTACTCCGGACTCGGCGGTCGTGTCGATTCGCCGCAGTGCGTGCATCGTGAGCTCCTGCTCGGCCTTGGACGGCGTCGCGAGGCGGTCCCCGCAGGTCGGCATCGTGACGGTGCGGCCGACGCCGACCTCGGCCTCGTAGCAGTCGGTCCGACCGTCGGTGTGGTGGACGCGCAGCCGGGCCAGCGACCACCCGTCGTCGTTGCTTCGCTCGACCTCCCCGTCGCGCGAGGCGTCGAGGACCTCCCAGCCGCGTTCGGCGATGACCGCTCGCTCGAGCACCTGCAGCTGGGGCGAGGCGAGGCCGGCGCACCCGCGGTAGTGCGCGAGCACGGCGTCGGCCGCACCGGCGCGATCGAGGATGTCTCGCAGTGTGTCGGCGGTGAGATAGCCCCACACCGTGCCCTCCGGCAGGACGATGGCCGTCGGCGCGAACCGGTGGCCACCGGTGTGGCTCGTTCGCCAGAAGGTCGTGCCGGCTGCACCGAGGATCGAGGCGACAGCTGTAGGGCCTTCCGGTGCGCGTCCTGCCAGGCCGAACTGCGTCACGAGCGCCGTACCGAGCGACCCACAGCAGCGGTCCCGCCGCCCGTGCGTGCAGATCAGGACATCACGTGCCGCCGGTTCCGGGTCCGAGAGCGCGCTCGGTGCGTCGTCGACCCCGTCCTCCCGGGCGCAGGCGCGCAGCAGCTCGAGGGCCGCCTCGACGAGCTCGTCGGGATGGGCGCGAAGCGACTGGCGGCGGTAGCGGGTGAACGGCCCGCGCGGCGCGAAGTAGCAGATGACCGAGCGCTCGGGATCGTCGCCGGCGACGAGCGCTTGGAGACGAAAGCGAGCCGCCGACGAAGCGGCTGCGACGGGTGCGAGCTCGGGGATCTCGCCGACGTCACGCGGCCACGGGAGTGGCCACTCGATGAGCAGGTACCCGCGGTAGTTGCCGGCGGTCCCGATGGGATCCAATGCGATGGATCGGGAGAAGGTCGAGCACCTGAAGTCCTGAGCGTCGGTCACTGCTGTCAAGGCGTCCACGATTCCAACCATAGCAGTCGATCGAGTCGGCGCCGAGAGGGAAAGTACCGACGCCAGTGAGTACGGAATAGCTGGGGATGATTGGTCGAGTGTCCACACCGCTGGTACTGCCGGTGCGCGTGCGCTGTGCGCGAGCGCGACGCGTTCAGGTGGCGCCGCGGCACCGACGCCGTCGCGCAGGCCCGCTCGCCGGCAGGATCGAGGCGACGCGCTCCGGCGGAGCCGGTCGGCGCGCGCCGCGCGACGAGGCCATTGGACTCGCACCGTGTGCGCAATGAGTCGCAGCTGCGAGGCCCACCGGGGACGTCCCGACGGAGCGCGGATCCTGCTACGACGGCCGATGCCGAGCGAGGCGGCGAGCGGCCGTCGCGGGTGCGGAGCGCTCCCCGGACCGAGCTGGCCCGAGGTGGCGCGACGGTGCCGGCGCGGGGTTGCCCAGCCGGCAGCGCGACCGGCGCGTCGACGAGGCGCAGTGACCGCTCCCGCTCGACGGCCGTGACCTGGCGGCGTCGCCGACGCTGTGCCTGGCCCGAGGCCGGCGTCGGCCGGGCGCCTGCTGCGAGCGGCCGTCCGGCTGTTCGAGCCCCGGCTGGCGGCGGCGTCGGACTGCCGAGCGCGCCCTCGCGGTCGATGTGCGCCCCGACGACGGGCGAGCCGGCGCGCCCCGTCGGGGGCCACGCGCGCCCACGTCCGGCCGGCCTACGGCCCGCTGCGGGCGGCGCTCCGGCGGGGCGGTGGCGGCGCGAGCGGCGGCGATGCCGCAACGGCGTCGACAGCCTCGGCTCGCGCGAAGGCGAGCGCGGCGCCCAGGAAGCGGAACGCCCACTCCTCGGCGAGGGGTCGGGTCTCGCAGAAGACGATGGGGACCCCCGGGTACCGGACCTGCACGGCAGCGAGGAGCTCGACGACCCACCCCGGGCGGACGTGCTGCAGCTTGAAGAGCGACGAGTACCGGTCCTCGACGACGAGGGCGGCGCGCGGCGTCGTCGAGAGCTCGGCGAGCAGGAAGGCGAGGCTGCCGTCGACGAGGCTCGCCGCGAGGTCGGCGAGCGACTTGCGCTCGACGACGGCGACGAGCTCGTCGCCGAGGAACACGCCGTAGTCGCCCACGGCGAGCGCGCGGCGCTCCGTGCGCAGCTGCTGGCGCGCGAAGCGCCACGGGTAGCGCTCGCGCGTGTCGACGGCGACGACGAGGTCGCCCTGGCCGGAGGCGCGCCGCGTCGGGACCCGCACCCCCGGGCGCGCCCGGGCGGCCGTGCGCGGCGACTGCCACAAGATGAGCTCCCGGCCGCGTCGCGCCGTGAGGACGAACTGGCTCCGGTTCTCCCGGCCGCGCGCGAGCACGAGGTCGATGGCCGAGCCGCGCCGGACGCAGGAGCGCACGGGGACCTCCTCGAGGATCTCGGGGTCCTCCGGCCAGGCGTCGGCTCGGTGGCAGTAGACGGCGGCGGTGCGAGGCCAGCGGTCCCGTGCCTTCAGGACGACCGCCCCTCCAGGCAGCGGGAGGCGCAGGAGGTAGGGGAGGCGGGAGGCGGGATCGGGGTTCGCCGCGACCAAGAAGCGCTCCACGCCCACCATCATCGCCGGGCGGGCCGGCTCGCGCCGAGGCCTCGCGCGACGCGCCCGCTAGGGTCGTCCGGCGCCGATGGCGCCTGGCCAGACCGGGGTGATCTGGACGACGGTGCCGGTGTCCTCCGCCTGGATCGCCCGGCCGCCGCCGATGTACATGATCACGTGGTAGATGTAGCCGCCCGCGGCGTAGAAGACGAGGTCGCCCGGCTGGAGGTCCGACAGCGGGACGTGCTCGATGCTCGCGTACTGGGCGGCGGCGCTGTGGGGGAGGCTGACGCCGGCCTGCGCCCACGCCCACATGGTGAGCCCCGAGCAGTCGAAGCCGGCCCCCGGGGTCGCACCGCCCCACACGTAGGGGACGCCGAGCTGGCTCTCGGCGGCACGCACGGCCGCCGTGCCGTCGCCCCCGCCGACGACGGGCGGCGGCGAGCTCGTCGGCGGCGGCGGCTGGGCGGCCGCGGTCCGGGCGGTCGCCGCTGCGGCCGCCGCTGCGGCTGCGGCTGCGGCCTGGGCGACCTGCTGCTGGCGGATGGCGGCGGCGAGCTGGCCCTGCACCTGGGAGAGGGTGGCCGAGAGCTGCGCCTCGAGGCCGAGCGCGGCGTCGCGGGCCTGGCGGAGGGTGTCGGCCGCCTGCGCCGCCTGCGCCTCGTCCTGCGCGAGGGTGGCCTCGCGCACGCCGAGGCGGTGCTCGGAGTCCCGCAGCGAGGCGATGGCGGTGTCGAGGCTCGCCGAGGCGACCTCGAGGTAGGCCTGGCGCAGCGGCAGTGCGCCAGCGGTCGAGGTGAGCACGCTGGTGACGCCGGCCCCCGTGCCGGCGTTCACGTAGGCCTCGATCGCCTGGCGGCGAAGGTTCGCCGCGTCGCGCCGCACGCTGGAGCGGGCTGCACCGAGGGCGCGACGGTCCGCGCGGATCTCGCGTCGGAGCACGCCGAGCCGGGTGAGCGCCTGGTCGTACTCCTCGGAGAGCACGCCGAGCTTGAGCCGGAGGGTGTCGATGCGCGCCGCGATGGCGTAGGCGCGGGTACGCAGCGTGGTGACGGGGCTCGCGTGTGCCTCGAGCGGCCACGCGGCTGCGGCCAGGCTGGCGGCCGCGAGGAGGAGCGCGGTCCGCCGGCGCCGGAGCGGCCCCGGCGAGCGGGCACCGAGGCGGCAGGCCCTCCGCACGACCCCGGCCGCGAGAGCTCGCTCGGTCGGCATCACAATGGGCCGACACCGTATCGAGCGTGCTGGCATGCAGCAAGGTTTTCCTGCGTTTGGCCAGGTCGCGCACCCGCCGCTACGGTTTGGCGCGAGGTGCGGCCGAGTACCGCTGGACGCTGGGAGGCAACCGGGCGTGAGCGCTGCGAGCGGGGAGCCCGCCGAGGGGTTCCGGATCGAGCACGACTCGATGGGGGAGGTCGCCGTCCCTCTCGACGCGCTGTGGGGTGCGCAGACCCAGCGAGCGGTCGAGAACTTCCCGATCTCGGGCCTGCGCGTCGAGCCGGCGCTCGTACGCGCGCTCGCCCGCATCAAGGGAGCTGCCGCCCGCGTGAACGCGCGCCTCGGGGCACTGCCGAGCGACGTCGCCGAGGCGATCGCCGCCGCCGCCGACGAGGTGGCCGCCGGCCACCACGCCGAGGCCTTCCCGGTCGACGTCTTCCAGACCGGTTCGGGAACCTCGACGAACATGAACCTGAACGAGGTCCTCGCCACGCTGGCCGGCCGCCGAATCGGCCGGCGGGTCAGCCCGAACGACGAGGTGAACGCCGGGCAGTCCTCGAACGACACCTTCCCCTCCGCCATCCACCTCGCCGCGCTCGAGGGGATCTCCGGGGACCTCGTCCCGGCGCTTCGCCACCTCGCGCGGGCGCTCGCCGAGAAGGCCGCGGCCTTCGCCGAGGTCGTGAAGGCCGGCCGCACCCACCTCATGGACGCCACCCCGGTCACCCTCGGCCAGGAGTTCGGCGGCTACGCCGCGGCGGTCGAGCACGGCATCGAGCGCCTCGAGGCCGTGCTGCCCCGGGTGGGCGAGCTCCCGCTCGGCGGCACGGCGGTCGGTACCGGCCTGAACGCCACGCCAGGCCTCGCCGCCGGTGTCATCGCCGAGCTCGCGAAGGAGCTGTCGCTCCCGCTCACCGAGGCACGCAACCACTTCGAGGCACACGGCGGGCGCGACGCCCTCGTCGAGGCGTCCGGCACCCTGCGCACCGTCGCCGTCTCGCTCTACAAGATCGCCAACGACCTGCGCTGGATGTCCTCTGGGCCGCGCTGCGGGCTGGCGGAGATCCACCTGCCCGACCTGCAGCCGGGCTCCTCGATCATGCCGGGCAAGGTCAACCCCGTCGTCCCCGAGGCCGTCTGCCAGGTCGTCGCCCAGGTCGTCGGCAACGACGCGGCGGTGGCCTTCGGGGGCGCGGCGGGGAACTTCGAGCTGAACGTGATGCTGCCCGTGATCGGGCGCAACCTCCTCGAGTCGATCCGCCTCCTCGCCTCGGTGAGCAGGGCGCTCGCGGACAAGTGCATCGTCGGCATCGAGGCCGACGTCGAGCGCTGCCGCACCTACGCCCTGTCGTCCCCCTCGATCGCGACGGCGCTCAACCCCTACATCGGCTACGAGAACGCGGCGAAGGTGGTGAAGAAGGCGCTCGCCGAGCGGAAGGACCTGCGCTCGGTCGTCCTCGAGCTCGGGCTGCTCGGCGAGGACGAGCTCGACCGGGCGCTCGACGTGCTGGCGATGACCCGTGGGGGAATCATCGGCTGACGCCGGGCGCGAGAGCGCCGGGCTCGGCGAGGGGCACCCCGCTCCGCCTCGGCGCCGGCGGGCGCGGTGGTGGCGCAGCGGTGAGGAAGACCTCGGGGGCGACCGGCCGGGCGACGCGCTCGGCCGGGCGCTCGACGAGCGCGCCGCCGGGGCGCAGCGTGATCTCGTAGAGGGCGCCTGGCGGGAGCTCGAGCGAGGCCGTGGTGGCCGTGGCGAGCGACAGGCAGGCCCCCCTGGCGCGAGGTGCGGCAGCCGCGCCGTTGGCCGGCTCCCACGAGCAGCCGCGGGCGCGCGAGCAGGCGCGGGCCGACGGCGCCGACCCGTCGCCGCTCCTCGCGACGTAGGAGACGGCGAGGGGCACGCGAAGGACCTGGTAGTCGCGGCGCAGCGCGCCGAGGTCGACGAGCTGGACGCGCACGTCGACGCCACCGGGCGCGTGGCGGGCGTCGACGAGCGCGAGGTCGCCGCCGTGCTCGACGGGCTCGGGCCGGCCCGGCGCGACGCGCCAGCGGGCGAGCTCGCCGAGCACCTTGCCCGTCGCGCTGGACCGGCGGCCGTAGACGAGGGAGGTCACCCCTGCCGGCACCGAGGTGGCCCGGTCGCCTCCGGCGACGGGGTAGAGGAGCGGGCGCGCTGCGACCTCGTGCGCGAAGGACGTGGCCGTCGCCGCAGCGACGGCGGCGAGCGCGACGAGGAGCACGAGGTGCACGAGCACCCGGTGCGCCGCGACGCTCCACCAGCCGGCCACGGGCGCGAGCCTGCCGTCGGACGCGGGCGCACGCTACGGACGAGCGGCCAGGCCGAAGGACCCGAAGAATCAGGCGACTCGCGGACAAAGCATCGTTGTCCGCACGGGCGCTTCCGGCGCGGCGCGTGCTGGTCCCGGCCTCGTCCTCCAGGTACCCTGCGGCGTGCACCCGATCGAGCAGCTCCGTCACCTCGCCGAGGTGGGGGAGGCTGACGCGGGGGTGCTCGCCGAGGAGGCCGCCTCGGCGCTCGGCGCGCTGGGCTCGGACCGCAGGGCGCTTCTCACCGGGGCACGGCGCCTCCTCGAGGCCCACCCGTCCGTCGGCCCGCTGTGGTGGCTGGCTGCCCGCCTCCTCGTGGCTGACGACGTCGCCGCGGCGGCATCGCTCGCCGCGTCGCGCCTCGCCGGGGACTCGACGAGCGACGAGCTCGCCGCGTCGCTGCCGTCCGGAGCGACGGTCGTCGCGGCGGCGACGGACCGGGTGACGCTCGCCGTGTCGCAGCGCCCCGACCTCGAGGTCCGCCTCGTCGGGTCGCCGGGCGCGCGCTGGCGGCGCGGCGGCGGCTCACCGGTCGCGCACCGCAGCCCCGCAGCGCTCGGCGAGGCGCTCGAGGGCGCGACGCTCGCGCTCGTCGAGGCGCGCGCCGCTGGGCGCTCGGGCGTGGTCGTATGGGGCCTCGACCGGGCCGTCGCAACCGGGGCGCTCGTGGCCGGGCTCTCGCTCTGGGCCCTCGTCGGTGAGGGCCGGCTGCTCCCCGAGGCGCTCTTCGCCTCGGTCCTCGCGCGCCTCGGGGCCGTGCCGCCCGCCCCCGCCGAGACGGGCGCGGTGGTGCTCGGCGCCGGCGGCCTCCTCGTGCCCGCCGCGCGCCTCGCCGCCGTCGTCGGTCCGAGCGGGCCGGCGACCCCGGCGGTCGGCCTCGCGCGCCCGAGCTGTCCGTCCCCGCCGGAGCTGCTCGGACCGGGAGGTTGAACGGGGCGCGGGGTCCGCTCCGGTGCGGTTCCGGTCCGCCGTCCACCTCGTGGCGCACGAGGCCTCCGGCGGCCACTACGCCGAGCACGCGCGAGGCGGCGGACCTGCTCCGGCACAGGTGCCGCGACGAGGAGACGACCCTCCTCGTCGGAGCCGCCCGTGCGCGCCTGCCGAGGGCCTCGCCGACCTCGGGCTCGAGGTGATCACGGGGCGGCTACCGCAGCCCGCCATCACGAAGCTCCTTCCCCGATCCTGGGTTTCCTGCCAGGGGGAAGTCGCCGTCGCGGGGGCCGAGGCGCGAGCTCGCCCGTCCGGCGCTCCTCCCGCTCGGCCGGGTGGGAGAAGCAGTCTCCTCCCTCCGCCACCTGACCGGGCGCGCCGAGGTCACCTGCTCGGCGTGGACAGCGGCTGCGCCGCGGGTTCGTCGCCGGCCAGCCCGAGCGCCTCGTGGGCCGATCAGGGACCGGCTCGTCCCCGCCGAGCTCCTCGCCGGTTGCGGACCTCGGCCTAGGATCCCGACGGTGAGCGTCGGCGCTGCGGTGCCCGTGGCGGAGCCGGGCGCGCCGCGCGTCCTGCGCCGGGAGCTCGACGCGACGAGGTGGCGGTGGCCGCTGCGCTGGCTGCGTGGGCTGCTCGCCCGCCTCGAGCTCGGTGCCGAGGGGGTCCTCGGCCAGGTTCCGGTGGGGCGGGAGGTCGTCGCGCGCGCGAACCTCCGACGCCTGCGGCGGGCTTGGCGCATCGAGTCCGAGCGCGAACGGGCGAGCCCGTCGTGGCTGCGGGCCGCCGAGCGGCGCGTCTACTCGCAGAACGGCGAGGATGGGATCCTCGCTGGCCTGTTCGAGCGCATTGGCGTCACCAATCGCTTCTTCGTCGAGATCGGCGCCTCGGACGGGAGCGAGAACTGCACGCGACTGCTCGCCGAGGGCGGCTGGTCCGGGGTCTGGCTCGAGGCCGACCCCTCGCGTGTGCTGCGCGCGCGCCGCATCGCGGGGCCGGACGTGCGCGTCGTCACCGCGGCGGCGAGGCGCGAGACGATCGTCGGGGTCCTCGAGCAGGCGAACGTGCCGGCACGACCGGACCTCCTCGTCGTCGACATCGACGGCAACGACTTCTGGATTCTCGACGCGCTGCTGCGGTCCTTCGCGCCGCGCATCCTCGTTGCCGAGTACAACGCCGTGTTCTGGCCGAGCCAGTGGTGGACGTGCCCCTACCGAGCGGAGGCCGTCTGGGACGGGACGTTCCGGCACGGCGCCAGCCTGCTCGCCCTCGCCCAGCTCGCGCGCCGCGCTGGACTGGCGCTCGTCGGGTGCGACTCAGCAGGCGTGAACGCCTTCTTCGTCCAAGCTGACGAGGTCGAGCGAGCGGGTGTCCACCAGCCCGGCTCGGTCGCCGGGCACTACGTCGGACCTTGGTACTCGAGTGGCCTGTGGGGCCACCTGCGCTCGCGTCGGGCGCGGCTCCCGATGCTCGCCTTGGCGGATGGCGAGCTCCGAAGGATCGTGCTGCGCAAGGTCGCGTTCACGCATTCGCGCCGGGCCGCGGCGGCGGGCGAGCCTCTCGGGGTGCGGGTCACCGTCGAGAACGGTTCCACGGCCCGCCTGTCGAGCGGGGAGCCGGCCCCCGTCCACCTCGTCCTGGCCTGGCAGGACGGGGGCAGCGCGGCGTGGGAGCGCGCCCGGCGGATCCTGCTGCCCTACCCCATCCCGCCGCGCTGCGTTCGAGAAGTCACGACCTGGGTTCCTGCCCCGCTCGTCGCCGGGCGACACGTGCTGATCGCAACCGCAGTGCAAGAAGGTGTGGCCTGGCTGCACCACCTCGAGCCCGGCGCCGTCGCTCGAGCCGAGCTCGAGGTGAGCGACGGGCGCGGGGTCGTCGCCCGTGGAGGAGGAGGACGTGTCTGAGCGCAGCGTGCACCTGCCGAGGCGGTCGGTGCTCTCGGTGCCCGCCTCGAGCGAGCGCTTCCTCGAGAAGGCACCGCAGGTCCCGGCCGACATGATCCTCCTCGACCTCGAGGACGGGGTCGCACCCGGCGAGAAGGCCGACGCGCGCCGCAAGGTGGTCGAGGCGATCCGCGAGCTCGCCTGGAACGACCGCGTGCTCTGCGTTCGGCTGAACGCCTGGGACTCCGAGCACACGCTGCGCGACGTCCAGGAGGTCGTGGGGCGGGCGGGCGAGCGCCTCGACGAGGTGATGCTGCCGAAGGCCGAGAGCGCTGCGCAGGTGGTTGCGCTCGACCTCGTGCTCACCCAGGTCGAGCGGGAGTGCGGCCTTCCTCCTGGGCGCACGGGCATCGAGGTGCAGATCGAGTCCGCCGAGGCGCTCGCCCACGTCGGCGAGATCTGCCGGGCGTCGCGCCGGCTCGAGGCGGTCGTCCTGGGGCCCGCCGATCTCGCGGCCTCGCTGCAGATGCCGACGCTCACCGGCGGCGAGCCGTCGCCGAGGTACCCGGGGGACGTCTTCCACTTCGCGCTCGCCTCGATCCTCGTCGCCGCCCGCGCGGCCGGCATCCAGGCGATCGACGGGCCCTACCTGCGCCTCGGCGACTTCGAGGGGCTGCGGGTGCTCGCGGAGCGCAGCTTCGCCCTCGGCTACGACGGCAAGTGGGCGATCCACCCCGACCAGGTCCCGGTGCTCAACGAGGTCTTCACGCCGAGCCAGGAGGACTTCGACCGGGCCCACGACGTCGTGGTCGCGCTCGACCGTGCCGCCGCGGTCGATGGGCGCGGAGCCGTGCGCTTCGCCGGGGAGATGATCGACGAGGCGACGCGCAAGATGGCGCTCAAGGTCGTGGCTCGGGGGCGGCTCGCGGGCCTCGAGCGCAGCCCGCGCGAGCCCGCGTCCACCGATGGCTGATGCGGCGCCGCCGGTCATCTGCTGCGCGGCCGTTGCCGAACAGCTGCCGGCGGCGCGCGCGCTCGACGACGCGGTCGCCAAGGTCTACCCGGGCGAGCGCCTCCGGCTCTTGCTCGTGGAGCGTGAGCCGTCCTCGGCGCTGCGCGGCGCGGGCGTGGTCGCGGCGAGCCTCGCCAGCCTCGCCAGCGAGGCGGACGTCCACGAGTTCGTCGCCTGCGCGGAGGGACCCGACCTCGCCGCGGCGCTCGCGCCGGCGTTCGTCGCGACGCTGCTCGCGAGCGAGCCGGGGCGCCCTGTCTGCTACCTGGCTCCGGAGGTCGCCCTCCTCGGTGCGCTCGAGGCGCTCGTGGCGCCGCTCGACCGGCACCCGGCCACGCTCGTCGCCCGCCTCCTCGCGCCGGTGCCCGAGGACGGGCGGACGCCGAGCCCCGCGGAGGTCGCCGCGGCGGGTGCCTTCGATCCGGGCATCGTGGCGGTGGCGCCGGGGGAGCGGGGAGCGGCCTTCGCCGCTTGGTGGCTCGCCGCGATGCGCCGCGCCGTTGCCCAAGAGGGCGCGCAGCCGAGCCGAGGCGCGCCCTTCCTCGACCTCGCGCCCGGCGCACTCGGTGCAGCGGTGCTGCGCGACCCGGGCCACGGCATCGCCTACTGGAACGCGGCCGAGCGCGGCCTCGAGCTCGCGGCGGACTCGAGCGTGACGGCCCAGGGCCGCCCCGTGCGGACCGTGCACTTCGCGGGGTTCGACCCGAACCAGGCGCACCTGCTCAGCACCTGGGCGGGGAGCCGCCCCCGGGCGCTCGCGAGCGCCAACCGGGCGATCGCCCAGCTGTGCAGGGAGCGGCGCGCGGCGCTCGCCGCCCACGCCGGCGCGCCGGCGGGGAACCCGCCGCCGGGCGAGCGCCTCGGCGACGGCGCGCGCCTCACCGCCGCGATGCGGCGCTGCTACCGCTCGGCCCTCGCCCGCGCGCTCGACGAGGGGGGCGAGCACCCCCCGGATCCCTTCGACGACGCGGGCCCGGCTCGCTTCTACGCCTTCCTCGCGAGCGCGGACCCGACGGACCACGAGATGCCGGTCCTCCCGCGCTTCCTCGCCGAGCTCCACCGGCGCCGCATCGACCTGCGCTGGCACTTCCCGCGCGTCGGGACGGTCGACGCCGCGGCGTTTCGCGTCTGGGTGGAGCAGCACGGCCTCGCCGAGGAACGGGTGCCGAGGGGGCTCGCGGACGCCCTCGCCGCGACGCCGTGGTGGCGCGCGCCGACGGGCGTCGTGTGCGCGCCGCCGGGCGACCTCGCCGCGGGCGTCGCCGTCGCCGGCTACCTCCACGCGGACGTCGGCCTCGGCGAGGTGGCCCGTCGCACGCTCGAGGCGCTCGAGGCCCGCGGCGTCGCGACGAGCGCGGTGCCCCTCGGGCGCACCGAGGCCGGGAGCGCGAGGCGCGCCAGCGCCGCGCTCGGGCGGGCGGACCGGCGCATCAACGTGGTCTTCGTGAGCGCCGACCAGTTCCTCGGCTTCGCCTCGGTCGTCGGGCCCGAGTTCTTCGAGGGGCGCTACACCGTCGGGGCCTGGGTCTACGAGACCGAGCAGCTCGGAGTGGGCATGGCGCGCCACGCCGCGCTCGTCGACGAGATCTGGGTGCCGAGCTCGCACGTGCGCCGGGCGGTCGAGCCCTTCGTCGACCGGGCGGTCCACACGGTGCCCTACCCGGTCGACGCGCCGCCCGTGGATCGCGACTTCGACCCCGCCCGCCTGCGCATCGACCGCCCGTACCTGCTCTTCGCCTTCGACTTCCTGAGCTGCGTGCGCCGCAAGAACCCCTTCGGGGTGCTCGCCGCCTTCCGGCGCGCCTTCCGGCCCGGCGAGGGTCCGCTCCTCGTCCTGAAGAGCGTCAACGGGGCGCGCCGCCCCGGCGAGCTCGAGGCGCTCCTGCTCGCCGCGAGCGACCACCCCGACGTGCGCGTCGTGGACGCCCACCTCGAGGCCGCCGAGCGGGGCGCGCTGCTGGCCGGGGCGCTCGCCTTCGTCTCGCTCCACCGCGCCGAGGGCTTCGGGATGGCGATGGCCGAGTCGATGGCGCTCGGCCGGCCGGTCGTCGCCACCGCCTACTCGGGCAACCTCGACTTCATGGACGCACAGACCGCCTACCTCGTTCCCGCTGCGCGCGTCCCGGTCGGCGAGGGCGCCCCGCCGTACGATCCGGACGACACCTGGGCTGAGCCGGACCTCGAGGCCGCGGCCGAGGCGCTGCGGCGCATCTGGGCGGCACCGGAGGAGGCCGAGGCCGTCGGCCGTCGGGCGCGCGAGCGCGTGCTCGAGCGCGTCGGCGTCGAGCGGGTCGGCGAGCTGCTCGCCGCGCGCATCGCCTCGATCGAGCAGCTGCGCCGGCGCGGCTACCGCAGCAAGGTGCCGGCAGCGCTGCGCCGGATGCTGTAGGGCGCCGGTGCGGGCTCCGTGCCGGCTCGGCGCCGCTCGGGTAGCCTACGCGAGCGCCCTGGCGCGCCCCGACGCCGCATCGGAGCCTCGCTCGTGACGATCCACGCCTGCACGATCATCGCCCGCAACTACCTCCCCGCGGCGCGGGTCCTCGCCCGCTCCTTCGCCGAGCACCACCCGGGCGCGCCCTTCACGACGCTCGTCATCGACGACGTCGACGAGGCCGTCGACGAGTCCGCCGAGCCCTTCGCCGTGCTCCGGCTCGACGACATCGGCCTCGAGGCCGGCGAGCCGCACCGCATGGCGGCCATCTACGAGGTCATGGAGCTCTCGACCGCCGTCAAGCCCTGGCTGCTGCGCACGCTCCTCGAGGGGGGCGCGGACGCCGCGGTCTACCTCGACCCCGACATCTACTGCTACGCCCCGATCGACGAGGTCGGCCGCCTCGCGCGCGCACACGGCATCGTCCTCACGCCCCACGTGCTCGAGCCGATGCCTCGCGACGGCAAGACGACGTCGGAGACCTCGATCCTGCTCTCGGGCATCTACAACCTCGGCTTCGTCGCCGTGAGTGCGGCGGCGAAGGACTTCCTCGAGTTCTGGCAGGAGCGGCTCCGGCGAGAGTGCGTCGTCGATCCGGCGAACATGCGCTTCGTCGACCAGCGCTGGGTCGACTTCGTGCCGGGCATGTTCGACGTGCACATCCTGCGCGACCCCGCCTACAACGTCGCCTACTGGAACCTCCACCACCGCCCACTCGGCTTCGACGGACGCCGCTACACGGTCGGGGGCGCGCCGCTGCGCTTCTTCCACTTCAGCGGCTACAGCCCGAGGGAGCCGCACCTGCTCTCCAAGCACCAGGGGCCGCGGCCTCGCATCCTGCTGTCGGAGCACGCCGTGCTGCGCCGCCTGTGCGACGAGTACGGCGCGGCGCTCCTCGCGGCCGGCTACGAGCGGGAGATCGAGCGCCCCTACGGCTTCGCGCGCCTCGCGAACGGCCTCGAGCTCGACCGGGCGATGCGCCGCGCCTATCGCGACGGGCTCGTGGCGGCCGAGCGCGACGGCGTCGAAGCGCCGCCGGATCCCTTCGACGCGCTCGACGCCGACGCCTTCCTCGAGTGGCTCAAGGCCGTGCCGTCCTCGCCGGGCGCCGCGGCGGGGCAGCCGAGGCTCTCGCGCTACCTCGCGGCTGCCTGGGCGCTGCGGCCCGACCTGCAGGCGGCCTTCCCCGAGCCCGAGGGCGCCGACTTCGACCGCGTCGTGGCGTGGTCCCGCCACGAGGCGGCGATGGGGCGCCTGAGCTACCACTTCGTCCTCGACGACGACGCAGGCAACGAGCGGCCAGCGGTGACCGCCGGCGAACGTGCCGGCGAGCCGGCGCAGCTGCGGCCGGGGATCCGCATCGCCGGCTACCTCCGGGCCGAGACCGGGACCGGGGAGCACGGCCGCCTCACCGTCGCCGCCGTCGAGCGCGCCGGCATCCCGTACGCGACGCACGTCGACACGACCCCGCTGAGCCGCCAGGAGCACGCCTTCGCGGGCCGCGACGAGGACGACCTCGACGTCAACCTCGTGTGCGTCAACGCCGACGAGCTGCCGAACTTCGCCCGGCGCGTCGGGCCGGAGTTCTTCCGGGGCCGCTACACGATCGGGCTGTGGGCGTGGGAGCTCGAGGTGTTCCCGGCTCGCTTCGCTGACTCCTTCGACTTCGTCGACGAGGTCTGGGCGAACAGCACGTTCTCCGCGAAGGCGATCGCCGCCGCGGCCCCGACGCCCGTGTTCGCCTACCCGCTCCCCATCGTCGCGCCGCAGCCCTCGCCGGCCTTCGACCTCGCCGGCCTCGGCGTGCCCGACGGCCCGTACTTCCTGTTCTGCTTCGACCTGCTGAGCGTCGTCGAGCGCAAGAACCCGATCGGGCTCATCGAGGCCTTCTCGCGGGCGTTCTCGCCCGGCGAGGGACCCAACCTCGTCATCAAGGCGGTGAACCGGCGTCACGGGCTCGCCGCGCTCGAGGCGATGCGGTACGCGGCGGGCGACCGTCCCGACATCGTCATCCTGGACGAGCACCTCGATCCCGGCGACAACGCCGCGCTCATGGCGGGCTGCACCTGCTACGTGTCGCTGCACCGCGCGGAGGGCTTCGGCCTGACGATGGCCGAGGCGATGGCGCTCGGCAAGCCGGTCATCGCGACCGCCTACTCGGGCAACCTCGACTTCATGACGGCGGAGAACTCCTACCTCGTCGACTTCACGATGGGGAGCGTCCCGCGCGGCTGCGACCCCTACCCCGAGGGCGCGCCCTGGGCCGAGCCCGATCTCGACGACGCGGCCCGCCTGATGCGGCAGGTCGTCGCCAATCCCAAGGAGGCCGCCGAGCGCGGCGCGCGCGCACGGCGCGAGGTACTGGAGCGTCACGGGGTCGACGCGCGTGCTCGCTTCGTCGCGGCCCGCTACGCCGCCGCCCGACGCGCCCTCGAGTCGGGCAAGCCGCTCGCCGCGAGCACGCTGCCCGGGTCCGTCGTCCGGCCGGGCTCGGCGCCGGCCGGCCCGCCGCTCATCGAGCTCGCCAGGCGCCGACCGAACCCTGGCGGCGCCAGTCGCCTCGGTGCGCTCGGGCGCCTGGTGCGCAGGGCGGTGATCCGCCTCCTTCGCCATCACGACGCACCGCAGGAGGAGCTGAACCTCGCGCTCGCGCTCGCGATCGAGCACCTGGCCCCGATCGTGACGAGGCTCGAGGCCGATCTCGCCGAGCTGCGCGCCCAGGTGCGCAGCCTCGGCCTGCGCGTCGAGCGCCTCGAGGATGGGCGCAGCGCGCCGAGCGGCGGGGCCGGCCGGTGAGCAGACCGGGGCGCCGCCGACCGCGTCGGTGGCGGGATGGATGGCTCCTCGCACACGCGCCGGACGACGAGGCGAGCCGGGGGAGCGCGCGACGGCCATGGTGAGCGGCAGGTGGCGGCGGTGAGCGACGAAGGCGTGGCGGACGTCGACCTCGGTCTGCCCGTGCCGCCGGGCGCGCGCCACCGGCTCGCCCGGCGACTGGTGGCGAAGCTCGCCTGGCCGATGCTTCGCCACCAGGTCGCGCTGAACCGCCGGTCAGCTGCCGCGCTCGACGACCTAGCCAGTCGGGTCGCGCGCCTCGAGGGACTCGTCGAGCGCCTCGCCGAGTACGAGGCGAGGCTCGGGCAGCTCGAGGGCAGCCTCGCGCACCACTCTGAGGTTCTCACGCGCCAGGACGTCGCTCTCGAGCGCCACGAGCAGATCGTGGCGCGCCAGGACGTCGGCCTCGACGACCTGCGCGAGCGGATCGAGCGGGTCGCCGACGAGATCGACCTCGTCCACCGGCAGGTCTTCGCCCGCTACCACGAGGGCATCGCCGACGTCCGTTCGGAGCTCGGCGAGCTCGGTTCGGAGCTCGGCGAGCTCGCAAGAGGCGTCGACGACGGGCGGCGCCTCCTCGAGGAGCACGCCCGGCGCCTGGACCGGGCCGTCGCGGACTTCTGGCCTCGCCTGGCGCAGGTCGATCTCGTGCTCGCGGACCTGAGACGGGCGCTGCCCAGCCCGCCGCCTCGCGAGGTCGTCGAGGCCGCCCCCTCGGCCTTCGAGCAGCTCTACGACTCGTTCGAGTACGCGTTCCGCGGCCCGCCCCACCTCATCGAGGAGCGGGTCCGCCCCTACCTCGCCGACGTGGCGCAGCTTCCCGACCTCGGGCCCGTCCTCGACGTGGGCTGCGGCCGGGGCGACTGGCTGCGCGTCCTTCGCGAGGCCGGCATCGACGCCTACGGGGTGGACACGAACCGAGCCGCGGTCGAGAAGGCCCGGCAGGCGGGCCTGCGCGTCGAGCTCGAGGACGCGATCGCGCACCTCGCCCGCCTGGAGGCGGGCTCGCTGCGGGCCGTGAGCGCCATCCACCTCGTCGAGCACCTCGAGACCGGTGCGCTCATCGAGCTCCTCGACCGTGCCTTCGTCGCGCTCGGCGCGGGGGGCCTCCTGCTCCTCGAGACCCCGAACCCGGAGAACGTGGCTGTTGGTGCCTCGTCGTTCTACCTCGACCCGACGCACCGGGCGCCGCTGCCGCCCGGTCTGCTCGCCTACCTCGTCGGGGCGCGGGGGTTCACCTCGGTGGAGGTGCGCCCGCTCACCCGTGCCGAGGGGAAGGCGCTGCTGCGCCTCGACGACGAGGAGTCCCCCTGGGCGAGGGACCTCGCGCCGGTGCTCGAGCTCTTGAACGCTCGCTTCCTCGAGTCCCAGGACTACGCGCTGCTCGCGAGGAAGCCCTGAGGGCCCCGTGCGCATCGCCTACTGGAGCCCCTTCCCACCCCAGCGCACCGGCATCGCGGACTACAGCTACGAGCTCCTCGAGGAGCTGCGCGAGCTCCTCGACGTCGTCGCCGTCGTCGACGATCGCCAGCTCGGCCGCGTCCGGGTCCCCGAGGGCGTGGACCTCGCCGGCGCGTCGTGCCCACCCGAAGGGATCGACCTCGACGTCTACCAGATGGGCAACAACCCACCGTTCCACGCCTTCGTGCACCGCAGGGCGCTCGAGGTCCCCGGCCTGCTCGTGCTGCACGATCCCTCCCTCGTCGACTTCTACGCCGCGATTGCGGGCGGCGCCTCGCACCTCGACGGCGCGGTGTTCCGCCACGAGGTGCAGTACAACTGCCCGGAGATCGGGCCGGACGATCCCCTCCCGCTCGTCGTCGACGGCGAGCACCGGGACGTCGACCGCCTCCGGCTGCTCTGCTCCCGCCGGGTGGTCGAAGCGAGCCTCCGGACCCTCGTGCACAGCACCTGGGTGCGCGACCTCCTGCGCGAGCGTTTCCCCGGTGCGGACGTGGAGCGGATCTGCCTCGCGGCGCCGCTCGTGCACGAGCCGGAGGACCCTGGTCCCCGTCGCGAGCCGATCCTCTTCGGCGTGTTCGGTGGCATCACCTACTACAAGCGGCTCGTCGAGGTGTCGACCGCCTTCGCGGAGGCGCACCGTCGCGACCCTCGCATGCGCATGGTCATCGCCGGGCGCGCCGACGAGGCGCGCATCGAGGAGGCGGTCCGCTCGATCGCGGCCGAGCCATCGCTCGCCGGTTCGCTCGAGGTCCGCACCGACCTGCCGCTTCGGGAGCTCGAGCAGCTCATCGTCCGCTGCGACATCGCCGTGTCGCTGCGCTGGCCGACGGCCGGCGAGATGAGCGCGACGCTCCTGCGAGCGCTCGGTGCCGGGAAGCCGGTGATCGTGAGCGACCTCCCGCAGTTCGGCGACCTCGACGCGAGCTTCTGCTGGCGCGTGCCGATCGAGCCGCGGGCGGAGCGGGCCTGCCTCGTCGAGGTCATGACCTCGCTCGCGGCGTCGCCCGACCGGCTCCGGGCGGCGTCGCAGGCAGCGCGCGCCTACGTCGCGCGCCACGCCACCTACCGAGTCGTCGCCAACGAGTACGTGCGCCACATCGAGGCGTGCGCGCGTCGCCCAGCTCGAGGGAGGCGCGCCACGCCGCTCCTCGCGATCTGCGGCGCCCGGGAGGGGGGCGTCGAGCCGCGCCGACTCGCACGCGCGGCGAGCGAGCGGGGCATCGGCGCGATCGCCTTCGGGCCCGCCGCGAGCCGGCGCATCGCAGGGGACGAGGGTCCTCTCTCGAGCATCGTGCCCGGTTTGCGCGCGGTCGTGTGGTGCGCCGACCTCGATGCGGTCGAGCCGCCCGAGGTGCACCGGCCTGCGGGCACCTGCCTGGTCGCGTCCGTGCAGTGGTCGTTCCCCTTCCTGTCGCGCCGCCTCGGCGCGTGGGCGGGCCGCTTCGACGAGATCTGGCTGCCGAGTCGCTTCGCGGCGCAGGCGTTCGTCCGCCATGCCGCACGCGTCGCCGTCGTACCGCCGGCCGTGGACCTCCCGGTGTCCGACGACGGCGTCCTCGGGCGGGTCGGCTGGCCGGAGCGGCGGGTCGTCTTCCTCTCGTTCCTCGACGCTCGCACCGGTTTCGCGCGCAAGAACCCGCTCGGGCTCGTCGAGGCCTTCCGGCGGGCCTTCACGAGAGCGGAGCGCCGAACGAAGGTGGGCCTCGTCGTCTCGACCGCCAACCTCGCCAGCTCCAACGCGGCAGGCACCGTCCTGCGCGAGGCCGTCGAGGGTGTCGGCGGCGTGCTCATCGACCGAGCGCTCACCCAGAGCGAGCTGGCGGGTCTCCTCACGGCGTGCGACGTCTACGCGTCGCTCCATCGGTCGGTCGGCTTCGGGGCCGCGATGGCGGCGGCGATGCTGGCGGGCAAGCCGGTCGTGGCGACCGGCTACTCGGGCAACCTGGAGTACCTGTCGAGCGCGAACGCACTCCTGTGCCGCTACCGGATCTGCGAGGTCGTCCCCGACGAGCTGGTCTTCGAGCCGACGAGCGTCGCGCGCCGCCACTCGGACGGCTACTACTGGGCGGAGCCGGACCTCGACCACGCCGCCTCGTTGCTGCGCGCGCTCTACGATGACGCGGAGCTTCGCTCGCACCTCGGGAGCGTCGCGCGAGAGGTCGTCCGGCGACGCTTCTCGCCCGAGGCGAGCGGTGCCGCCATTCGCCGGCGTCTCGACGCGATCGCTGCCTCGCGACCTCGCGTCGACGTGGCAAATCGGTGCAGCGTCGCGCGAGGCTGCCTCGCCTAAGGTCCGTTCGTGCCGGCATTCCTCGAGGTCGCGTCGCGGGAGGCCGCGATGCTGTTCGTGCTGTCGGCCATCGGCGCCGGCCCGAGCAGGCTGCTCGGCGCGCGCTTCGACCGCACCGCGCGCCTCGCCATGGCACCCGTGCTCGGACTGTGCCTCGCGACGTGCATCTGCACGACGGCGCTCTGGTTCGCGCCCGCGGGGGCGACGCCCTGGCTGCTACCGACGGCGATGGCCGTGTCCGTCGCGGCCGCGCTCTACCGTCGACGGACGGGCCGCCACCGCCGTGGCCGTGCGGCAGCGGAGCGTCCACCCGAGCCAGCGGGCGACCGCCGGGCGAAGGTGACGCGCCGGCGGCACGACAGCTGGCCGGTCGCGCTCGCCAAGCTTGTTCTCGTCGTCGTCGCCGTCTCGACGCCGACCCTCGTGCTCCTCGGCGAGCACCACAGCGTCGGTCCGGTCGCGTACCAGGTACCGGATGCGGGCGGCTACGTCATGCAGACCGATGGGATGGTCCACGAGTCGATCCGCCAGGCGGTCGCGCACAGCGCGGGTCCGTGGAGCGACCTCGTGCACGAATACTGGGACTGGTATGCGCACACCTCGCTGGAGATGAGTGCTGACCCGGTGTCGGCGAACCTCGACGGGCTCCTGGGCTTCGGTGCCACGGACACCCAGAGCGCCTTCATGCTCGCCTTTTATGCCGACATCGCGCTTGGAATCGTCGCGGTCGTACACCGCATGCTGCGGCGGCCGAGCTGGGTAGCCGTCTTTGGTGCCTCGCTCGCCGGTGGTCCGTTCTTCCTCCAGCTCTTCTTCGACGGGAGCGAGGGAGCGATCTGTGGGCTGGCCCTCATCGCCCCGCTCGTCGTGGTGGCTTCGGACCTCGCGGAGCGCTTCTCGGTCGCTGATGCCGTGGTTGCCGGGATCTTGCTGGCAGGATTGTTCGGTCTCTATCCCCTCTTCCTGCCGCCCCTCGTCCTGGCCGGGGCGCTCCTGGTCGTCATCAAGGCCATCTCAAGGTTCCGCCGCAGCAGAACGGCAGCCTCGCTCCTCGCGCCACCTGGCGCAGCACTGCTGGTCGTCGCAGTAGCGGCCATCTTGGGCTCCGTGCAGGTCGTGCGGGGCCTCCGCTACCTGGTCACGGTGCACGGGTACCTGCACGGCCAGCCGAACTACCACCTTACGGCGGGAACGATCCCCGCCTGGCTGCTGCAGACGCGCGGCTTCTACGACATCTTGTCGATGACATCGGGCAGCAAGAGCTTCGCGCTCCTGCTGCTCCTGCTCGTGGTCCCGGTCGCGCTCGGGCTTACTGCGCTGACGGGCTGGCGGGAGTGGCGGCTTGCGTACGGGATCTGGCCGATCACGCTTGCCTGCACGGCCGCAGTCGCCGCCTACGAAGCGACATTCGTCGTGAACGCAGGCCGTGCCTGCACCTACTGCATGGACCGGTCCCTCCTGCCGGTGTCGCCGATGCTCGTCGTGATGATGTCCGTCGGGGTCGCGTCGGCACTTGCAACCGGCGCGATCGTGGTGCGAGTGATCGCGGCGCTGGTTGGGCTAGGCGGGATGACGGCTGCGTCGCTCGCGCTGCAGCAGGAGTCAGTGCTGTTCTCGAACAGCTTCTTCCTGAGCCCCGCGATCGGCGCCGCGCTCAGCCATCTGCCCCATCGTTCGGGGAGCATCGAGGTGGAGGCGTTCGACGAGGCGCCCCCCAATCCCATCGCTGAGTACATGCTCACGTACGCCAAGGTCGACGAGGTCGCCTGGGATCGTGCGTCTGTGCCGGGAGATACGAATGAGAACAACTCGATGCTCTATGTCGTTCCCGCTATGAGGCCATTGCCGAACCAGCTCTTGCATACCGACTACCGCTACGTGTTGACGCGGGCGCCAGGAATCATCACCGGGCGCAGGGTCATCGCGCGTGACGGAGCGGTTGCCTTGGAGGAGCGGACGTCTCGCCTCGACGTCACGTTGGACTACGGGTTCGCCGTCTTCGGGACGAACGACAGCCCCGGCATCGTCACGAAGAACCCATGGATGAATGAGTCGATGCAGTTCGTGGTCGCCGGTGCACATCAGCACACGTTCGTCCACCTCCGGTACCTCGTACCGGCCGGACCTCTCGCGGGTCCTGTTCGAGCAGCGAAGGGGTTTGTTGTCCGGCGCCGCGGCAACACGCTCTTCGTGTGCGGTCCCGCACGACCGCTCAGGCCCAGGGCTCGTGTCGCCGCGGTGCAACTTGATCTCCCGGCGAACGGACAGCTGGTCGCCATGTTCGCGTCACGTACGTCGTGTGGAGGACGGACGCGAAAGCTCGCGAGAGACGGGGTGCCGCGATGAAAGCGCACGAGGCCATGAGCCGATCGGGGCAGCGTGACCTCGTGAGATTTGGACGACCGGCACCGCGCCTTGGAAGTTGCACGCGGGCGAGCGCTCGCCGACCCGTGCGCCACGTTCAGGCGTGGCGTCTCGCGCGCCATCGGCGAGCGACGTAGAGGACGAGGAGTAGGCTCGTCGCCGCGAGGCCGACATCGGTGAGCGTCTGCCCGGCGACGACGCCGACGCTGCTCGCCGTGTGCACGTCGACGAGCACAGGGCCGCTACCTTTGCGGAGGCGTTGCACGACGAGGGTGTCCTCGTCCGACCGGCCGACGACCTTCACGCCGCCAGTGATCGCCACGAGGTCAGGATTGGCGGTCACGTTCGTCTGAATGGGTGCGAGGCCAGGCGGGACATCCATGACGGCCCGGTAGCCGTTCCCAGCACCGCGAATGCGCGCGGGGTTGATGGTAAGTACGCGGCCCGCGCCAACGCGCCGGATCGGTACTGCGGTGCTGGAGTAGCTCCCGCCCCCTGCGTACCAGGTCGGCGGCGCGGTGTGCGGCGACACGAGCGCGCAGCTGCGCGATGGACACCCGTCCGTTCCGCGCCGAACCCAGATCTGCGCCGTGGCCATGGCCAGGTTTACGAGAGCGACCGACGCGAAGAGACCGAGGGTGGCTCGGCGAGCCCATGTCGGCGTCATCGTGGCGGAGCGGCTGTAGGCGAGCACGGCGACGCCGACGACGCCAGCGACGCCGAGGGTGGCGAAGCTCATGAGGCGGTACCCGAACTGGAGGTCGGAAAGTGGGGCGGGAAGGTGGGTCCACAGGTTCGTCATGGCAAGGGTGCACGGGAGCGCGACCAACCCGATTGCCAGCACGAGGCCGCGCCTCATGTTCCCGCGGACGCTTCGGCGGTAGGCGAAGACGGTGAGCACGGCCGTCGCGAGGAAGATGACCGGAATCTGTACGTAGAGAGCAGGCGTGGTCGACTGCGACGGCACGTACCGGATCGGGGAGAAGATCGCGCGCACGCTGTCGAAGAACGGCGTGGATTCAACTCGCGGAAGGGCGGCTATCGCCGTCCGCCCCCCGTAGACGACGTCGGGGACGAGCGCCCATCCGTTGAGCGCAATCGCGCTGGCCATCGTGCACAGGATCGCAACCACGTTCGCCCGAGGGAGCCGAGGACGCCAGCCGACGACGAGCGCGACCACGGCGAGTACAGCTGACAAGAACAACGCCCAGGAGAGAACCAGGTTGTGGCTTCCTGTGACCACGATGGTGGCGACGAAGAGCGCGGCAAGAGGCGTGAAGCGAAGCGCTTGGTCCCGTGCGACGACGGCGACCGCTGCCGCGAGGGCAGGAAGAGTCGAAATCGCCATGAACTCGGTCCAGTCGCCTCGACCGTAGAGATCGGTGAGGTAGTAGGCGCCGGTGACGTAGGTGAGCGCGGGAAGGTGCGCGAGGTTCCGGGGGACGGTGCAGCAACGGGCAAGTCGGTAGACGCCGGCGTAGGTGGCCGCGAGGGTTGCGGTCGTCATCAGTTCGAATGCGACGAGCATGTGCCCGCCCAGCGCGCGATCCAACGCACCCAGGAGCGTGAACACGGGCCCGCCGTAGAATGCATAGATCGGATCGAAGGCGTACGTGCCGGCGCTGTTGACGAAGTAGGAGAGCTGGGTGCTCGGCGTGAGCTCGGTCCCTCGGACCCAGCCGAGCCAGATGCTGTTCGTGAAGTCTTTGTCGAATGCTCGGTGCGTGAGGTACAGCGGGGAGGCGAGCAGCGCGACTACGAGGAGGCCAATGACGGTGTGAGGAGCGCAGGTGCCCAGCCAGGTCAGCAGGGCTCTCGAGCGCTCTGGTCGTCGGCGGACCGGACGAGCGGTCACCGCGTCATGTGCAACTCGATGAGAGGCAGCTCTCACCGTGGTGAGCCCCCTTTACCTGGTCGCGTCGGTAATGGCTGCGGCGTGCATAAGGTCCGGCAACGATACGTTGTCTATTCGAAGCTGCAGAGGTCCCGGAGGCCTTCGGCAGCGAGGTACGCGCTGGTCTCGGCGAGCGCTGCAGGTGTCCCGATCTCGTAGAAGCGGTCGACGACCTCGAACCCGAAGAGCAGGCGGGCGTTTGCGAGGAGCGCGTGGAGCTCGGCGAGATCGGTCATCGAAGCATCGGAGTCGGCCACGACCGCCGCGGTGAAGCCCTCCAGTCCGTAGTCGATCCAGCGCATCGACGCGTCGGGATGATGCTTGTCGTAACGCACGACGTGCGGAGCCCGGAAATCAGCGTTCGAGGGGCCGAACCGGCCGTCGTTGCGATACACGGTCATTGCCGCGGGAAGGCCGCTCTGCTCCCAGGATGCCGCGAAGTCACCGAAGTTGACCTGCAGGTACGTGTCGCCATACAGGACGAGGAAGCGGTCGCCGAGCAGCGGCAGGGCCCGCCGGATCGCCCCGAGCGTGCCTGCCGGCGTTGGGCCGTCGTCGCTGTACGCGAGCCGGATGCCGAACTGCTCGGCGCCGAGGCGTTCGGCGATCTGGTCGCCCCGATAACCGGTGCAGAGCACGGCGCTCGTCGCACCGTGCGCTGCGAGCTGGCGGAGCTGGTGGCACAGGAAGGGCTCGCCTGCCACCTCGAGCAGCGGCTTGGGCGTCGTGGCCGTGAGGGCACCGAGGCGTGAGCCGCGTCCTCCAGCGAGGATGCAGACCGGCGGAAGGCGGCTCATTGAGGCCGAATCGTGTCGAGAACCTCGTCGTCGGTACCGTTGGCGTCGTGAGGCTCCGAGTCCCAACCGAGGCGCGACTCGACGAGGTAGCGGGGCCGCTGACGGACCTCGTCGTAGATCCGCCCGACGTACTCGCCCATGACGCCGAGTGACAGCAGCTGGATCCCGCTGAACAGACTGACGAGGATCACGATCGTGGGGTTGCCGACGGGAAAGTGCGCCCCTGCCAGCTTGTAGCAGAAGTAGGCGACCGCGAGCAGGAGCGCCAGCGAGGCGAGGAGGACTCCTAGCACGGAGATCACCTGCAGCGGGTACCGGGAGAAGCCGATGACGCCGTTGAGGCCAATCAGCAGCGAGCCGGTGAACCGGTTGTACTTCCCAGACCCGGCGGCGCGCGGATCTCGGTCGTAGAGGACGCTCGTCTGCTTGAAGCCGACGAAGCCGACGAGCCCGCGCAGGAACCCGTGGCGCTCGGGGAGAGCCGTGACCGCGTCGACGACGCGCCTGCTCATGAGGCGGAAGTCTCCGGTGTTCGGCGGGATCTCGACTTCGGCGATCCGCCTGATCAGCCGGTAGCCGAGGGAGGCGACGATCCGCTTGACGAGCGTCTCGCCTGCCCTCGTCCTGCGTTGCGCGTAGACGACGTCGTACCCCCCACGCCAGCGCTCGACGAGGTCCTCGATGAGCTCGGGGGGATCTTGCAGGTCGCAGTCGATGACGACCACAGCGTCGCCACGCGCAGCCTCGAGCCCGGCGATCGTCGCCATGGGCTGGCCGAAGCGCCTCGAGAAGCGCAGCATCTTGACCCTTGAGTCCTTCTCGTGGAGGCGGCCGATGATCTCCTCGGTGCGGTCCGTGCACGGGTCGGTGCTGAAGATGAGCTCCCAGGTGATCCCGAGCCGGTCCAGCACCGGCACGAGACGCTCGTAGAGGAGCTCGACGTTGTGCTCCTCGTTGTAGGTCGGGACGACGATGCTGAGCAGCTGGGGGGAGTCCTGCGCGCCGCTCATGGCTGTTCCGAGCGAACCGTCGCGCCTGGCCGGCTGATGACGACGAGCTCGCGGATCCCGACGGGGAAGCGGATCCCAACTCGTCCGAGGCAGCGCTCGACGAGCCACGTCAGGCGGCCGAGCCGCGAGTCCTTCGTCGCCGCGATGTCCCGAGCGACGCGCGCCCGGAGGGCGTCGCCGTCGAGCCGGCTGAACCGCAGCCGGTTGAGCTTCTTCGCGAGCCAGAAGGCGGGGAAGATGAGCGATGCGATGTAGCCGTCGAAGAGCACCTCGAGTCCGGCGTCGCGTGCCTTTGTGGCCAGCTCACCCCGCTGGTAGCGGCGCTGGTGGCAGAGGAACCGGTCGTAGTAGTCGTAGGTCCCGGCACCGGCGGGCACGACGAGCACGGCGCGACTGCCTGGTCGAAGCACGCGCCGCACCTCGCGCAGCACGTTGACGTCGTCTGGCACGTGCTCGAGGAGGTTCGCGCTCACGAGGGCGTCGAGGCTGCGGACTGCGAGCGGCAGCGCGCCGGCATCCGCGCGTACGAGTCCCGCTCTCGGCACGTTCTTCGACGCGACGCGCAGCCCCGAGAAGATGTAGTCGATGCCCACCAGCCGGGCGCCCTCGATGTGAGCCGCGAGGTCCTCGAGGAGGTAGCCGGTGGAGCAGCCGAGGTCGCAGATGGTCGGGTTCTCCGGGAGCGTGCCGAGCTGATCCACGATCGCCCGGCGCGTCCAGGCATCGAGGAAGTGCGTGCGGCTGCTCTCCTCGTGGAGCGTCTCGAGCTCGTCGGACCAGTAGAGGTCCGTCGACGGAACGGGCGCGTCGAGGCTCACGGCGAGACCACCGCCTTCGGCGCGAAGTGCTGGTCGTCGATCCGCCGGATCGTCGCGAGGTCGCTGTCGCTGCGCAGGCGGTCCTGGAAGTGTGGCGCTCGCCACGGGTCCCAGTGTGCGCTGATGAGCTTGCCGGTGATCCCTTGGGCGGCCTCGGAGAGGAGGAAGGCGGTGAGCTCGGCTGCGGGCTCGGGCGCGTCGCCCTCGCCCTGCTCGCGGGCACGCAGGGTGCGCTCGAAGTACTCGGGCCCGGCGAGCTCGGGACCCGCCGCGAGCGTCTCGGCGTGCATCGGCGTGACGACGAAGCCAGGAGCGACGCAGTTCGCCCGCACGCCGTCGGCGGCGAGCTCCGCGGCCAGGTTCTCGGTGAGCCGGACGACCGCAGCCTTGGAGGCCGCGTAGGCGTCGAAGCGGGGGAACGGCCCCGTGGCGCCGCCACCCGAGAAGGTCACGATGGAGCCCTGCGCCCGCTTCAAGGCGGCGAGGGTGGCGGTGATCGCGAGCAGCGTGCCGGTGAGGTTGACGTCGACGGTCCGGCGGAACGCGGCGACGTCCCAGGAGCCGACGGGCCCGATCGGCGGGAGGATCGCGGCGGCCGTGACAACGCCGTCGACCCGGCCGCGCTCGGCGAGCTGTGCGCCAGCGCTCGCCCAGGCGTGCTCGTCGGTCACATCGAGGACGATCGGCTCGTGCGGCCCGTTCGGCAGAGAGACGGCGAGCTCGTGCAGGCGCTCGGCAGATCGGGCGACGAGGGCGAGGGTGGCTCCCTCGCGCGCGAGGTGCGCGACGAGCACGCGCCCGATCCCCCCCGTCGCACCGGTGACCACGACGCGCCTGCCCGCCAGCGCGCCCCCGTGCCGATCCGTCATCGTCGTCGTGCCTCCTCGACGCACGACCACGCGAACCGTGCCGAGGCGAGGTCGCCCTCGAGCGTTGCCGGATCGCCGGCGGCGATGGCCACGGCGAAGTGCTCCCACTCCGAGGCCCACGAGCCGTCGCGTTCGGGGTAGCGGACCTCCTCGAGGTCGGGCGGTCCGAGCTCCGGGAGCATCCGGTACAGGCGCAGGCGCTGCGCGCCGTAGGAGCCGGCGAGGCCGTCGACCACGAGTTTCGCGCGCTCGCAGGCGACCTCGAGCGAGAAGGTGTTCTTCCACTCCGTCCAGCTGACGTGCAGGAGCGCGAAGGGCGAGCGCGTCCCGACGCCGCCCTGCTCGCCGAGCAGCAGGACGGCGTTGTCGTCGACCGGCGCGGACCAGAACTGCGTGCGCAGCATGGCGCTGTGAAGGGGGAGCGGCCCGCAGATCGCGTACGCGAGGTCGAGGAGGTGCATCCCCTGGTCCACGAGCTCGCCGCCGCCCGAGAGCGCCGGGTCGCACCGCCACTCGCGCTCGTAGCCGAGCCGGCCGCCGTGGCCGTAGCGGGCGCGCACGTAGAGGACGTCGCCGTGTCGGCGCGAGGTCGCCTCCTCGATGGCCCGTGCGATGCCGGGGTGGAAGCGGTGGTTGAAGCCCACCTTGACGAGCCGCCCGGCTCGCCGGGCGGTCGCCGCGATGGCGTCGATGTCGCCCGTGCCCATCCCGGCGGGCTTCTCGACGAGGACGTGCGCGCCCGCCTCGAGCGCCTGGCGCGCGATCGGCGCCAGGTCGCGGTGCACCGTCGCGACGACGACGACGTCGGGCTCCAGGTCGAGCAGGAGCTCGAGCGTGGCGCACGGCTCCCCGCCGACCTCCTCGGCGAGCTGCTTCGCGCGCTCGGGGTGCACGTCGTAGCAGCCGACGAGCACGTCGCGCCCGAGCGCACGCGCGCGCTTGGACCCGACGAGGCCGCAGCCGACGATGCCGACGCGAAGCCGTGGGCGGCTCACGCGTGCTCGCTCGCGTACGCGCCGCCGTACTCGAAGTCGAAGGTGAGCTCCGGCGCGCCCGCCTCGGCGAGCGCCCGCCGCGTCTCCTCGGGGCGCAGCGAGTAGACGAGCAGGAAGCCGCCCCCGCCCGCGCCGATGAGCTTGCCGCCGAGCGCGCTCGCCTCGCGAGCGAGCGCGTAGAGGGAGTCGATCGACGAGTTCGCCATGCCCGGCGACCGCCGCCGCTTGTTCTCCCAGTGCTCGTGCAGCAAGAGCGCGTAGCCCTCGAGGTCGCCCTCCTCGAGGAGCTTGCGGCTCTCGTAGCCGATCTCCTTGGTCCGGTGGAGGTTCTCGATCATCGTCCCGTCGCCCGACTTGGAGCGGCGGTCCTGGTCGGAGAGGATCGCGGAGGCCGATCGTGCCTCGCCGGTGTAGAAGAGGAGGAGGTGCTCGCGAAGCAGCCGGAGCGTCTCGGTGTCGAGCTCGAGCGCCTCGACCTCGACGGTGTCGTCCGGGTGGAATGTGTAGGCGCAGATCCCACCGTGCGCCGCGACGTACTGGTCCTGCTTGCCCACCGGCTCGTGCAGCACGTCGATCTCGATCGCGCACGCGGCCTCGGCGAGCGCTGCAGGCGTGATCGACGTCCGCCTCGCGTGGGCGAGCGCCTTGAGCAGACACACGGTGTACGCACCCGAGGAGCCCATGCTCGTCCCCGCGGGGACGTCCGCGACCGACGCGATCTCGAGCGGGTTGCCGCGCCAGTGCCGCAGCAGCGTCTCCCGCAGGATGGGGTGCTTGATCTCCGAGGGGTGGTCGACCTCTTCGATCTGCGAGTACTTCATCCGGTAGCGGTGCTGGAAGACGGTGTGCACGAGCATGTAGACGTACTTGTCGATCGCGCCCGAGACGAGGAAGCCCCCGTGCTCTCGGTAGTAGGAGGGAAGGTCCGTGCCGCCGCCCCCGAGCGGCACGCGAAGGGGCGCCCGGGCGAAGATCACGCTCACGTCGTCGCACCTCCCTTCCGCGTGCCCGCCTGCCACGCCGCGGGGTGGCCGTCGAGCCAGTCGAGCGTGCGCTCGATGGCCTGCGCGATCGAGAGCTCCGGCTTCCAGCCGAGCGAACGGATCCGCGAGACGTCGAGGAGGATGAGCGGGCTGTCGCCGATCCACCCGCGCTCCCCGCCCGCGTACTCGATCGTCGGGGAGACGCCGAGGTGGCGCGTGATGAGCTCGACCGACTGGTCGACCGTGAGCGTCTCCTCGGTGCCGAGGTTGTAGACGTGCGCCCCGGGGGACGCCGCGTGGTGCCGAGCGGCGAGCAGCATCGCGGCCACGCAGTCTTGGACGTAGAGGTAGGACTTCTCCTGCTTCCCGTTCCCGAGGACGACGAGCCGGTCGGGGTCGGACTTGAGCGCCCGGTAGAAGTCGATGACGTGCCCGTGGGTATAGCGCTCGCCGAGGACCGAGACGAAGCGGCAGATCACCCCGACGAAGCCGAAGCCCGCCGCGTAGGCCTCGATCAGGCCCTCGCAGGCGAGCTTGGACGCGCCGTAGAGCGAGGTCTGGATCGGGAAGGGGGCGTCCTCGGGCGTGGGGAACACCTGCGGCTCGCCGTAGATCGAGCCGGTCGACGCGAAGAGGATCCTCGAGCTCCCCGCGGCGCGCATCGCCTCGAGGACGCGGGAGGTCGCGATCGTGTTCTGCTCGAGGTCGCGCGTCGGGTGCTCGAGGCCGTGGCGCACGTCCGCGTTGGCCTGCAGGTGGAACACCCAGTCGCAGCCCGCGAACGCCTCCGTGAGCAGCGCCTGGTCCAAGACGTCGCCTTCGACGAGGCGGAAGCCGCCGTGGCGCGCCGCGTCCGCCAGGTAGTCGCGGCTTCCCGTGCGGAGGTCGTCGACGACGGTGACCTCGACGCCGTCGGCGAGGAGCCGGTCGACGAGGTTGCTCCCGATGAACCCCGCGCCGCCGGTGACGCACACGCGCTGCACCGTCAGGTCCTCGCGGGCTCGGTGGAGCACCTCGCTGCGCTCGGCATGGCGCTAGAGCGAGTACCCTGCGGCGGCCGCGTCCCGGTGGAACATCTCGACCGTCTCGAGCGAGAACTGCTCGAGCGGCTTGCCGAGGCAGTCGAGCTTGCGGAGCAGGTCGTTCGTCATCGTGATGATGTGGCACCCGACGGCGTTCGCCTGGACGAGGTTGTACAGCTCCCGGGGGGAGGCCCAGATGCACTCGGCCCGCGGGGCCTCCCGCATGATCTCGAGCGCCTCGGCGACGAGCGGCACCGGGTCGACGCCGGCGTCGGCGATCCGTCCGGCGAAGATGGACACGTACGAGGGCGCGCCGTCTCGCACCGCGGCGGTGATGCGCCGCACCTGGTCGAGCGTGAAAATCGCCGTGACGTTGACGCGCACGCCGCCCTCCGACAGCTCTCGCACGAGCTCGTCGAGGCGCTCGCCTCGTGTCGTGGTGACCGGCACCTTCACGTAGACGTTGTCGGCCCACGACGAGATGAGCTTCGCCTGCCGGCGGATCTCGTCGGGCTCGTCGGCGAAGACCTCGAATGACACGGGCTTCGTGCGGACGTGCTCGAGCAGCTCGGCCGCGAAGGCGGCGTAGTCGGCCACCCCTGCCTTGCGCATGAGCGTCGGGTTCGTCGTGAACCCGCTGATCCGCTCGTCCCGGGCGAGGGCCAGGATCTCCTCGAGGTCGGCCCCGTCCGCGAACAGGCGCGTCGTCAACCCGCCGACCCCCGTCATCGGCGGCGATGCTACCAGCGGTGTGCTCGCTGCCGCAGGTAGGCGGCGGCCTCGGGCAGGCTCTGCACGGCGGCGTCAGGCGTGGGCGACCCGCTGCGCCGGTGCGCGCTCGACGGGTTCGCGACGAGGATCGTCCCACAGCGCGCCTCGCGCCCTGCCGCCACGTCGGCGTCGCTGTCGCCGATGATCCACGAGCGTTCGAGGTCGAGGCTCAGCTCGGCGGCCGCGTCGAGGAGCATGCCGGGGCGCGGCTTTCGGCAGCGGCAGTCGCCTCGCAGCTCGTCGACGAGCGCCTCGGGATGGTGCAGGCACCACCGCCAGCCGTCGAGCGCGACGCCCTCGGCCGCGAGGAGGTCGACCACCTGCTGGTGGACGGCGAGGAGCGCCTCGCGGCTCGCCTTGCCCTTCGCCCAGGCCGGCTGGTTCGTGACGACGACGAGGGCGAACCCGAGGGACTGCAGCTCGGCGGCACCCGCCGCGGCGCCGGGGAGGAGCCGGACGTCCGCGCTCCGCAGCGGGGATTCCGGCAGGCCGGTGCTCGGATCGGGGACGAGCTCGTTCAGGACGCCGTCGCGGTCGAGGAACACGGCGGGGCGTCGAGCAGCCTCGGGGGAGGTGGCTCGCTGCGCCGCGCCGGGCGCGGCTCGGGCGAGCTCCGTGCGAGCCGGGCACATGGCGGCAGGCTACCCGTGCGCTCGCGACCCGGCGCCGTGCGCTCGCCGCTCCCCCTCGTAGCATGGCGCCGTGGCGCACGCGGACCTCCCCGCACACGCGCAGGCGCCCATCGGCCAGCTGGCCGTGCCCGAGGCGGTCGACCTCTCCCGGCGAGGCGTGCGTGCGAGGCGCAACCCCGGCCTCGCCCTCGCCGGCGCCGGCCTCGCCCTCCTGTGGTCGGCCGCAGCGATCTGCTTCGTCGCCGCGACGCTGGAGGTGCTGCACACCCGCGGTGGGCTCGGGGTTGGGCTCCGCAACGTCCTGCTCAGCTGGGACTCGAACTTCAACCTCGGGATCGCCGGCTCGGGCTACCACTGGGACCCCGCGATCCAGGGTGCGCAGAACCCGGCCTTCTTCCCCGCCTACCCGCTCCTCGTCCGCTTCGCTCACCTCGCGGGCGTCCCGTGGCTGCCCGCGGCCGTCGGGGTGAGCGTCGCCTGCCAGGTGGGCGCGGCGGCGCTGCTCGCCCGCTCGCTCGCGCTCGACGGCGAGCGAGCGAGCCGGGTGCTCGCCGCCGTCGGCCTCTTCCTCGCCTTCCCAGCGGGCGTCTACGCCGTGCTCGGCTACTCGACCTCCCTCACCGTGCTGTGCGCCCTCGGCGCCGTCGTCGCCTGCCGGCGCGGGCGCCTGTGGCTCGCCGCCCTCGTCGCCGGCGCGGGCACGGCCGTGAGCGACCTCGGCCTCGCCGTGTCCGGGGCGCTCGTGCTGAGCGAGCTCGCCGCCGTCGGCTGGCGAGGCGCCCTCGATCGACGGCGCCTCGGGCGCCTCGCGCTGTCCCTCTGGGGTGTCGTGGCCTTCAGCGCCTTCCTGTGGGTGCGCTTCGGGGACCCGATCGCCTGGTACACGGCCATTCGAGGCTGGCTGCCGACCGTCCCGCCGTGGACGGTCGTCGGCCGAGTCGTGACGCTCGCGCCGGTCCGGGCGACCTTCGTCGGCGTGATCGGCCATCCCACCGAGAAGTGGCTCATGTTCACGCAGGACGCGGCGTTCGTCCTCGTCTTCGCAGGGGTGCTGCTCTGGGCCGCCGCGCGTGGGGTCGGGTTCGGCCCGGCGCTCGCCCTCGGCGCGCTCTCGTTCCTCGCGGTGAACGTCCAGGGAGCCCGCTACGGCCCCGAGTACAGCGCGATTCGCCTCCTGTACCCGGCCGCTGCGGTCCTGCTCACCGACGAGCGCCTCCGGCGCCTCGTCACGGGCAGGGCGGCGCCGGTCCTGCTCGCCCTGCTCGCGGCGTGGTCGGGGGTGTGGCTCGTGCTCCTGGCGCACGGGATGTGGGTGGAGTGAGCGTCGCGAGGCGCCGTGGGCGTTCCCGCCTCTCAGCTCGTCGGCTCGTTGCCGCCGCGGTCGGCGCCTGGATCGCCGGGTGGACGATCGTGCCCTTCGTCCACCAGCTGCCTGCGGCCATCGTCAACGGGCAGGACTGGGCGGCGATCTCGCCCGCGCTCGGCGCGCTCGGGCCAGGCTGGGAGGCCGGCCCGGTCCCGGCGTTCACGCCCTACCAGGTCGTCGACGGGCGTGCGGTGCGCACGTGGATCTGGTCCGCGGGGCGGACCTCGGAGCTGCGCGTCGGCGCGCGGTGGCGCTCGGTCGACCTCCTCCTCGGCTACGGGGGCTGCGCCGCCGCTGGCCCGAGCGAGGTCGTCACGGTGCACCAGGCCGGCCACGTGCTCGCCCGGCTGGTGGTTCGCCGAGCGTTCGCGTGGTACCACGTCGACCTCTCGCCGCGGGCGCGTGGCGCGCCGCTCACGCTCCGCTACCGCTGCGTTCCTCGCAGCAGGCGCCACCCCGGCGTCCCGGCGACGATCGCGCTCGCCGGCCTGCGCCACGAGCCGAGCTGACCCGGCGCGAGGCGCAGGCGTCGCGCCGTCGCCCTCGGGCGCCGCCGCGTGGTGGCTCGTGGACGGGGTCGGCCGCCCGGTAGGGTGGGTCGCCGTGCGCCTGACGACTCGCGACCCGCGCCGCCGCCAGGCGAGGGGGACGCTCGCCGCCGCGCGCCCAGCTGTCGGGCGTGTCCTGCGACGCGCCGTCCCCGCCGGACCCGTCCCCCTGCCCGCACGGCGTCGCGATGGGCGCGCCCTCGGGCGCCGCGCTCGGAGCACCGGGCGGCCGTGAACGCTCGGGTCCGGATCGCGGCCGGACGGTGGCGTGGGTAGGGCAGGGACGGGGCCGTCGGGTCCCTCGCCGGCGGGCGGCGTTCTCGACCTCGGCGCGGCCTGCCGGCCAGGCGCGCCGATCGAGGGCGGCGCGCTCGCCGCCGAGGAGGGCCGGCGCGCTGCTCTGGGCGCTCGGGGACCCGAGCGCGCCCATCGGCGGCTCGCGAGCCGGCTCCTGCCCCCCGTCGCCTACCTCGCGATCGGCTTCGTCGCCTTCGACCCCCGCTACCTCCTGTCGACCTCGAAGGTCGTCACGTGCGGGTGCAGCGACATCGTCGAGCAGACCTGGTTCCTCGCGTGGACGCCGCACGCGCTCTTCCACGGGATCGACCCGTTCGCGACCACTCCGCTGCTGAACGCCCCCTACGGCGCCAACCTCGCCGCCAACACGACGATGGCGGTCCTCGGGCTCCTCGCGTCCCCGATCACGCTCACCCTCGGCGCCGTCGCCAGCTTCAACCTGCTCAGCCACCTCGCGTTCGCGCTCTCCGCGTGGGCGATGTTCGGCGCGCTGCGGCGCTGGACGAACGGGGTGCCGGCGCGGTTCCTCGGTGGCCTGCTCTACGGGTTCTCGCCGTACATGGTGGCCCAGGGGAGCTTCCACCTGAACCTCGTCTTCGTCCCGCTCTTCCCCCTCCTCCTCGCCGCCTTCGACGAGCTCGTCCGGCCGCGCCGCTGGTCGGCGCGGCGCACCGGCCTCGCGATCGGCGCGCTGGCCGCGACGCAGTACTTCATCTCGTCCGAGCTCCTCGTCGACGCCGCCGTCCTCGCCGGCGCCGGCCTCGTCCTCCTCGCGCTCGCCTTCCCCCGCCGCGCGCTCGCACGCGCCAGGCGGGTCGCGGCCGGCCTCGCCTGGGCGCTCGTTCCTCTCGCCGTGCTGTGCGGGTACCCCGTTGCCTACAGCCTCCTCGGGCCGCAGGAGGTCGCCAGCACCTTCGGCCACCGCTTCGTCGGCGCCTTCAGCGCCGACCTGCTCGGCCCGCTCGTCCCGACCTTCCACCAGCTCCTCGTCCCCCACGCCCTCGGGGTGCTCGGGTCGTCCTTCGTCGGGGGGAGCCCGACCGAGAACGACTCCTACCTCGGCGTCGGCCTCCTCCTCGTCTTCTTCGCCGGCACCGTGCTCGTGCGCAGCGCGACGCTGCGTACCTTCTCCCTGTTAGCGCTCCTGGCCTTCGCCCTCTCGCTCGGCGAGCACCTGCGCGTCGACAACGGGGTGACGACGATCACCCTGCCGTTCTGGGTGCTCGGCCAGGTGCCTGGCCTGAAGATGGCCGTCGCGGCGCGCTTCGCGCTCTTCCAGGACCTGTTCGCTGCGGCCGTCGTAGCGCTGTCCTTCGACGCGCTCTCGAAGCGACTGCGGCGCGCCCCGCGCCCCTCGCCGCATCCGGGGACCGCCCGGGCGCGCCTCGCCGTCGCCTCCGGGGTCGTGGCCGCCGTCGTCCTCGTTCCCATGCTCCCGCGCTGGCCCTACGCCTTCGCGTCGACCGACCAGCCGCGCTACTTCACGAGCGCGCTCGCCCGGCAGATCCCGTCCGGGTCGACCGTCCTCGCCTACCCCTACCCCATGGACCCGGTCGACTTCGCCATGCTCTGGCAGGTCGACGCCGGCTTCCGCTTCCGCCTCATCGGCGGCTACGTGCTGACGCCCTTCCGCACGCACGGTCCGCAGGGGGTGCTCCCCGGCGGCGGCTACGCCCCCCCGACGCTCGACCCGCCGCTCATGGAGATCCTCTTCGAGCTCGGCTACAACGGCGCGCCGAAGGGGTTCGCTGCCGAGTACAACCACCCGTACACCTACACGATCATGCAGAACTTCCTCGCCCGCTACCGGGTCGGCACGGTCGTCGTGCAGCCCGTCGGCGCGGACTACCGCCTCGTCGTCGACTACCTCTCGAGTGCCCTCGGCGGCCCGCCGCAGCGCTCGGGGGGCGTCGACGTCTGGTACCACGTGCAGCGGCAGCTCGAGTGGCTCGCGCTGCGCGAGCGCTGAGCGGCTCGCCGCGCGCTTCCCGTGCGACCGGGCGTGCCGCGTAGGCTGGCGGCGTGCGGGTCGGCAGCCGAGAACCCCTCCCGCTCCCGCCGGTCGAGATGCGCCGGCTCGTGGGCGTCGAGGACCCCGCCTTCTTCGACAACCCCGACGGCGCGCCGGCGCTGCCGGAGGCGGGCGAGCTCGCCTTCGGCTCCGTCTTCGACTTCGGCTGCGGCTGCGGGCGCATCGCCCGCCGGCTCATCCAGCAGGAACCCCAGCCCCGCTCCTACCTCGGGATCGACCTGCACGCCGGCATGGTGCGCTGGTGCCAGGAGCACCTGACGCCGCTCGCGCCCCAGTTCCGCTTCCTCCACCACGACGTCCACAACATCGGCCTCAACCCCCGAGCGGATGGCCGGGACTTCCTGCCATTCCCCGCCGGCGACGGCGAGTTCGACCTCGTGGTGGCGCACTCGGTCTTCACCCACGTGCTCGAGTCGTCGGCCCTCGCCTACCTGCGCGAGTGCGCCCGCATCCTCGATCCCGACGGGCTCGTCCTGTCCACGTGGTTCCTCTTCGACAAGCGGCTCTTCCCGATGATGCAGCCGTTCCAGAACGCGCTCTACATCAACGAGGTCGATCCGACGAACGCCGTCATCTTCGACCGGGCCTGGTTCGAGCGGGTGGTCGAGGAGGCGGGGCTCGTCGTCACCGGCGTCGTCCCGCCGGCCGTGCGCGGCTTCGCGTGGACCATCTCGCTGCGGCGGCCCGGCGCCGGGCGCGTCGCCGTCCCCCTCCCCGAGGACGACGCGCCGCTCGGCCACCTCCCGCCGCCGGTGCCGACCGTCCCCGCCTACACCATCGGGCGAGACGCCTGAAGCGCCCGGGCGACGCCGTCGCGCCGGCGCGGCCCTCAGCGGGCGCGCCGGCCGATCGCCGTGACGAGCGGCGGCAGGACGATCGGCTCGTCGCCGGGGTCCACGCCGGTGAGCTCGGCGAGGTAGGCAGCGACCGGCCCGGGACCGGCGCCGGCGGGCGCCTCGGCCCAGGCGTCGACGAGCTCGCAGCCGGCGTCGAGGACGAGGCGCGGCACGAGCGCCCCGATGTCGGGGTGCCGGGCGCCCGGCATCGACAGCGGCGCCCCGCCGATGCGGCCTGCGGAGGTGATCGGCTCCTGGCACACGACGAAGCCGCCGGGCCTCGTCGCCCTGGCCATGCGCTCGACGACGGCGATCGGATCCGCGACGTGCAGGAGGAGGAAGCGGCAGAAGGCGAGGTCCACCGGCTCGGGCAGCAGGAGGTCCTCGCCGGCCTGCGTGATCGCCACGACCTGGGCGTCGGAACGCTCGGCGGCCGCCGCGGCGACGGCGTCGCGAGCCGCCGGGTCGCTGTCCACGGCGTAGACGCGCCCGTTCCTGCCGACGAGCGCGGCGAGTGCGACGGACACGTCGCCCGCGCCGGCGCCGACGTCCACGCACCGCCACCCCTCGCCGAGGCCGAGGCGCTCGAGGGCGGTGGCGAGCGGGCGGCGGTAGACGTCGTTGCGCAGCTCGAGCTCGACCACGGGCCCACGCTACCCAGCGGCGCCGGCCAGCCGCCCACTACGGTAGGCGGCGATGCGCGTCACGATGCTCCTGTGCGACGCAGCCCAGGTCGCGGACGGCAAGCTCTACATCCTCGGCGGCGGCTGGAGCCTGATCGGCCCCGAGCCGATGCCGTCGGCCGTGGCGATGAAGCTCGACGTCGACTGGACCGAGATCGATCGGACGCACCACTGGGAGCTCTACCTCGTCGACGAGGACGGCCAGCCCGTCATCCTCGAGACCGAGGACGGCCCGCAGCCCGTCGAGGTGCGCGGCGACTTCGAGGTCGCCCGCCCCGTCGAGGTCCCCGCCGGCAGCCCGATCGACGTGGCGCTCGCCCTCAACTTCGGGCCGCTGCCGCTCGCCCCCGGCGCCCGCTACACCTGGCGTCTCACGATCGACGGCGAGACCGAGGAGGACTGGGTCCTCTCCTTCTCGACGCGCTCGCCGGCGCGCGAGTAGGCGGTGCGAGCCGCGCCCGCCTCGCCGGCCGGCGCGCGCGGCTCCCGTCGCCTCGTCGGCCTCGTCCTCGACTGGTGGGAGGGGGCGCGCGCGGCGCGTGACGCGCTGCCGTGGCGGGCGACGCGTGAGCCGTGGGCGGTGCTCGTCGCCGAGGTGATGCTCGCCCAGACGCAGGCGGCCCGCGTCGGCGCGCGCTACCCGGCGTTCCTCGATCGCTTCCCGACCCCCCGGTCCTGCGCTGACGCACCGGCCGGGGAGGTCCTCCGTGCCTGGTCCGGTCTCGGCTACAACCGCCGTGCCCTCGCCCTGCACCGCGCCGCCAGGGTCGTGGTCGAGCGCCACGGGGGCTCGGTGCCGTCCGACCTCGGCGCGCTCGTCGCCCTGCCCGGCGTCGGCCCGTACACGGCGCGCGCCGTCCTCTCCTTCCCGGCGCCGAGGTCGCCGTGGTCGACACGAACGTCGGCCGACTCTTGGCGCGGGCGGTCGCGGGACGCCGTCTGCGGGCGAGCGAGGCGCTCGCGCTCGCCGAACGCCTCCTCCCCGTCCGAGCGGCACGCGAGTGGAACCTCGCCGCGATGGACTTCGGGAGCCTCGTGTGCCGGGCGCGACCCTCGTGCGCCACCTGCCCGCTCGCCGCAGGAGCCTGCGCCTGGCGTGCCGGGGGCGCGAGCGAGGACCCGGCGCGAGGCTCCGCGGCGGTGTCAGCGCCCCAGCGTGCCTTCGAGGGCTCGGACCGCCAGGGGCGGGGCCGGCTCCTCCGCGCCGCGTGCGCGGGGCCGATCCACCGGCGCGAGCTCGCCCGCCTCGCGGGCTGGCCGGGCGACGCCCGGCGGGCTGCAGCCGTCGCCCGGCGGCTCGTCGCCGAGGGACTCCTCGTCGAGGACGCCGCCGGCCTCCTGCGCCTCCCCGGAGCCGAGGAGCAGCGCCGGCGCCACCCGCTGTAGGGTGCGGGCCGCACGCGTCTCGAGGAGGAGCGGTGGCCGAGGTCAGCGAGTCGCCGGTGATCCGCGACGTCGTCATCGTCGTGCCCACCGCGCACGGCGACGCGCGGGGCCGCTTCGTCGAGACCTACCGGCGCTCGTGGTTCCCCCTCGGGCGCGAGATGGTCCAGGCGAACCGCTCGGACAAGGCGCTCGGCGCCGTCGTCGGCCTCCACTACCACCTCCACCAGGCCGACTACTGGTACGTGACCCGCGGCCTCGTGCGCGTCGTCCTCCACGATCTCCGGGTCGGCTCGCCGACCGAGGGTGCCACGCTGAGCCTCGATCTCGGCGAGGCGGACGAGCGCGGCGTGTTCATCCCGCCCGGCGTGGCGCACGGCTTCGCCTCGCTCACGGACTGCACGCTCACCTACCTCGTCGACGCCTACTACAACCCGGCCGACGAGCTCGGCGTCGCCTACGACGACCCCGAGATCGGGGCGCACTGGGGGATCGAGGCCCCCGTCCTCTCGCCGCGCGACCAGGCGAACCCGCGTCGGCGCGACATCCCTGACGTCGTGCGACCCCGCTACGGCCTGCGTACCTGAGGCCCGGGCGCGCGAGCCATCGGCGGCTGGCGTGGGCTTTACTAGGGGCGTGAACGGCACCCGTGTGCGCTCGCGCCCATGATCGCGCTCGTGCTCGTGGCGCTCGTCGTCGTGGTTGGCGCGTTCGCGCTCGCCAGCCGCTTCGTCGGCTGGCGCAGCGAGCAGCGCTCGGTCGACAGCTACGAGCGCGCCCTCGACGTCCTCGGCGGCATGTCGCGCCGCTCGGAGGCGAGCGCCCCGGTCCACCTGCCGTCCGACGAGGAGGTCGCCCGCCCGCACGTGCGCCCGGCCGAGGAGCGAGACCGGTTCCGCCCGGCCCGCTCGGCGCTGCGCGACGTGCCGGCTGCCCGCGTGCGCCTCGAGCCGCCGGTGCCACCGCGCACCTCCGAGCGAGGTCTCCCGGTCTTCGGGGACGAGGAGACGGTCGTCCTCGAGCCGCCGGTGCCACCGCGCACCTCCGAGCGAGGTCTCCCGGTCTTCGGTGAGGAGGCGTCGGCCGTCCCGGCCTCGGCGGCCGGCCCGCTCGGTCCCCCGCACGACGGGCGTCGCCGGCGCGAGGCGCACGAGGAGGCGCCCCGCCTCGACGAGACGGAGGCGCTGCCGGTCGTCGCCGCCACGGGCAGCGAGCCCGGCGACGCCCCCAGCGTGCGGCCCCGCTCCGAGCGCCGCCGCGGCACCAGTCGGCCGCTTCGCGAGCACGTCGTGCGGCGCGCCTCGACGGGGGCGGCCGCGGCGGTCGCCCTCGCCGCGCTCGCCGTCGGGGCGTGGCAGCTCGCCTCGAGGAGCGCCTCGTCGCCGCCGGCGCCGCCCTCGACGACCACGCCGGCAGCCTCCGGCTCGCACCCGCGCTCGCCGACGCCCACGACGTCCGTCACCAACCCGAACGTCGTCGAGCCGCTCTCGGTCTCCTCGTCGCTCGTCACCGCAGCCGCGCCGGCTGGCTCGTACACGCTCGGCTTCACGACGAGCGGCGTGTGCTGGGTCGGCGTGGAGCGCACGACGTCGGGCCCCTACCTGTGGATGGAGACGATCCCCGCCGGCGGCTCCGCCTCCTTCCAGGCGAACGGCCCCGTCGTCGTCCGCATCGGCGCGCCGAGGGTGCTGCACCTCGCGGTGGACGGCAAGCCCGTCGCGCTGCCTGCCGGGAACGTCCAGCCCTACGACCTCTCCTTCGTCGCCGGCTCGTCCTCGACCTCGGCCTGAGCCGGAGGCGCCCCCTCGCCCTCGAGCGGCACGTCCGCGGGCGGGACCGCCCGCTCGGCTACGGTCGGCGCATGGCCGCTCCGCCGACGGCCCTCGCGCCTCCAGGCACGACCGTGGACCTCGGCGGATGGCTCTCGGACCGCCACGCCGTCACCTTCCTGCCCGGTGACCCACCGCGCGCCGGGCGCCTGGTCATCTACGCGCGCGACGGCGGCGACCTCGCGCACGGGCCCGGCGAGGCCGCGGCCGTCGACGTCGTCGTGCCGACGCGCTCGGGTAGGGCGCTGCGGCGCCGGCGCGTCGTCGCCAGGCTCGTCGCCCTCCCGGACGCCCTCGAGCTCCTGCGTGAGCCGGCTCGGGCCGCGGGCGCGCCGGCCTGGGCGGCGGCGCTCGCGGCCGGGCTCGGTCTCGTCGCGCGCGGCCGGCTCTACCCCTCGGTGTCGGACGCGGGCTTCGACGCCTGGCGCGTCGGGCCCCTCGAGCCGGCGGAGCGCGCCCTGCTGGCCGCGCTCGCGGCGGCCCTCCCCTTCGAGGCGCACGCGCTCGCGCTCGATGGCCGAGGGCCCGTGCGGGTCCGCTCCCCCGAGTGGCTGATCACGGCGGCCTGGGACGCGCTCGCCGACGTGCTCGTGCGCACGGCCGCGGCGCCGGCCGTGGTCGGACCGGTGCCCGGCGCGTCGGGACCGGCGCCCTTCGCGGACCGAGCACCCGTGGCCGTCGAGGAGCTGCGCTCCTGGCTCGAGGAGGCCGCCGGTGGCTTCGGCACCGAGCGCGGCGCCGACGTGGCGTTCCGCATCGAGCTGCTCGAGGCGGGCGCGGCGGTGCCGGGGCGGGGCGGCGAGCCGGACCCGCCCGCGGCGCGCGCGGTGCTGCAGCTCACGAGCCGTGCCGAGCCGAGCCTCGTCGTCGACGCCGCCGACCTGTTCGCGGCGCCGGGCGCGGTGCTCGCCCGCTTCGGCGAGGACGCCGAGCGAGACCTGCTCGCCGCGCTGCGCCGCGTGGCGCGCGCCTGGCCACCGTTCGAGGCGCTGCTGCGCGAGCGGGCGCCGACGGGCCTCGACCTCGACGTCGACCAGCTCGCCGCGCTGCTCGCCGAGGGGGCGAGGGCGCTCGAGGGGACGGGCGTCGCGCTCCTGTGGCCTCGGGAGGTGCTCGCCGACGGCCTGGCGCTGCGCGCCGTCATCACCCCAGCGCCGGGCGTCGTGACGACGGCGGGCCTCGACCTCGACGCCCTCGTCGAGTTCCGCTGGCAGGCGACGCTGCACGGCGAGGTCCTCTCGGAGGAGGAGGTCGACCAGCTCGCGGAGGCGAAGCGAGGCCTCGTGCGCCTGCGCGGTCGCTGGGTCTCGGTCGATCCCGCACTCCTCGAGCGCCTCGCTGCCCGGCGCGTGCGCCGCCTGCGCGCCCTCGAGGCCGTCGGCCACCTGCTGGCGGGGAGCGTCGAGGTCGACGGGGAGGCGGTCCCCGTCGTCGCCGAGGGCGCCGTCGCCGCGCTGGCCGACCGCATCGCTGGCCTCGTCGGGGCGCCCGAGGCCGAGGCGGCACCGCCGCCGGGGCTCGCGCCGGGCGTGGTGCTCCGTCCCTACCAGCTGCGGGGCTTGGCCTGGCTCGAGGCGATGACGAGCGCCGGCCTCGGCGGCTGCCTGGCCGACGACATGGGCCTCGGCAAGACGCTGCAGCTCATCGCGCTGCACCTGCGGCGCGCCGCGGCTGGCGAGGGCCCGACGCTCGTCGTCTGCCCGACGTCGCTCCTCGCCAACTGGGAGCGCGAGGTCCGGCGCTTCGCGCCGGGCGTGGCGGTCCGGCGCTTCCACGGGCCGGGGCGCTCGCTCGATGGCCTCGGTCCCGCCGAGCTCGTCGTGACGAGCTACGGCGTGGCGCGCGCCGACGCCGCGGCGCTCTCGGACGCCGGCTTCGGCCTCGTCGTCGCGGACGAGGCCCAGCACGTGAAGAACCACGAGACGGCAACGGCGAGGGCGCTGCGCACGCTCGCGGCGCCCGCCCGTCTCGCCCTCACGGGCACTCCGGTGGAGAATCGCCTGAGCGAGCTGTGGGCCATCCTCGACTGGACGACGCCGGGGCTGCTCGGACCCCACGAGCGCTTCGTGCGCACCGTCGCCGCGCCGATCGAGCGCGCCCGCGACCCGCTGGCGGCGCAGCGCCTGGCGCGTGCCGTCCGGCCCTTCCTCCTGCGGCGGCGCAAGACCGACCCGGAGGTCGCTCCGGACCTCCCGGCGCGCACGGTGACGGACGTGCCGGTGCCGCTCAGCGCGGAGCAGGCGACCCTGTACGAGGCGGAGGTGCGCGAGGCGCTCGCGGTGATCGCCGGGGAGGACGGCCTCGCGCGCCAGCGGCTCGTCCTTCGGCTGCTCACCGTGCTGAAGCAGATCTGCAACCACCCGGCGCACTACCTGCACCAGCCGGGGCCGCTCGCCGGCCGCTCCAGCAAGCTCGCCGCGCTCGAGGAGCTCGTCGACGTGATCGTCGCCGAGGGCGAGTCCCTCCTCGTCTTCAGCCAGTTCGTGGAGTGCCTCGCCCTGCTCGAGGCGCGCCTCGCCGAGCTCGGCGTGGCCACCTTGTTCCTCCACGGCTCGCTGGGGGCGCGCCGGCGGGCGGTGCTCGTCGACGCCTTCCAGCGCGGCGAGGCGCCGGTCCTGCTCTGCTCGCTCAAGGCGGGGGGCGTCGGCCTCAACCTGACGCGCGCGACGCACGTCGTGCACTTCGACCGCTGGTGGAACCCCGCGGTCGAAGAGCAGGCCACCGACCGCGCCCACCGCATCGGCCAGGACCGCCCGGTGCAGGTGCACCGGCTGATCGCCGAGGGCACCTTGGAGGACCGCATCGCCGAGCTGATCGAGCGCAAGCGAGACCTCGCCGAGGCGGTCGTCGGCGCCGGGGAGGGCTGGATCGGCCGTCTCTCCGACGACGAGCTCGCCGAGCTCGTCCGTCTCGGGAGCGGCCGGTGAGCCCGCCGCGCCGGCCCGGGTGGTACGGGTCGCCGCGGCGCCGGCGGGCCATCTCCCCCGCACGCGCGGCTGGCCGGCGGCCCTTCGGCGCCTCGTGGTGGGGTGCCGCCTGGGTCTCGGCGCTCGAGGGCCGCGCCCGCCTCGACCCGAACCGCCTGCCGCGAGGCCGCACCTACGCGCGCTCGGGGGCCGTCGGGCCGCTCAGCCTCGCCCCCGGCCTCGTCGCCGCCGAGGTGCAGGGCTCGCGCGAGCGCCCCTACGAGGTGCGCGTGCGGGTCCGGACCTTCACCGAGGGCGAGTGGCGGACCGTGCTCGACGCGCTCGCGGCGGAGATCGGGCACGCCGCCGCCCTGCTCGAGGGCGAGCTGCCGCCGGCCGTGGGCGAGGACGTCCGCTCCGTCGGCCTCGACCTCCTGCCCGGCCCGGGCGAGCTCCAGCCCCGCTGCTCGTGCCCGGACTGGGCGGACCCCTGCAAGCACGCCGCCGCCGTCTGCTACCTCGTGGCCGACGCGCTCGACGAGGACGCCTTCGGCGTCTTCCTCCTGCGGGGGCTGGCGCGAGAGGAGCTCCTCCGGGCGCTGCGGGCGCGCCGGGGCCCTGCGCGCGCGCCGCAGCGCGCGCCGGAGCGCGCGCCGAGCGCCGACGGCGCCAGCGTGGTGGCGCGCGCCGCCTGGTCGCGCCCGCCCCAGCCACTGCCCGAGCTGCCGCCGCTGCCGCCGCGTCCGGGCCGCCCGATGCTCCTCGTCGCCGAGCCGCCCGACGGCGCCGCGATCGACGGCGCGGGGCTGCGCGAGCTCGCCGCCGACGCGGCGCGGCGCGCGCTCGCCCTCGCCCGGGGGGTCGGCTCCGACGAGCTCGGGTCGACGCTCGAGGAGGACCTCGCGCGCCGGGCCGTCGCCTCGCTCGAGGACCATGCACGCCTCGGGGTGCTCGCGCCGGCAGCGCTCGCCCGCCGTGCCGGGGTGCGCCCCGACGAGCTCGTGCGCTGGGCCCTCGCCTACCGCGACGGCGGCCGGGAGGGCCTCGCGGCGCTGCGCGAGGCGTGGGACCCCGACCCCCGCCTCGTCGAGGCGGGCCGGGTGCTGCTCGGCCCCGGCGCCCGTCGGTACCGGAACCGCCTCACCCTCGGGGCCCGCCAGCTGCGCCTCGGGCGCGACGGCCGGTGGTACCCGTTCAGGAAGGCGGGGGGCCGCTTCGAACCCGATGGGCTCCCGTACCCGCCCGAGCGCGTCGGGGAGCTCGGGGCCCTCGACGAGGCGGTGGAGGGCGGCTCGAGCGCCTGAGGGCGCTCGAGCCCGACGCCGGCGACGTCGCGCCTCGGACGCCGCGCCTCAGCCGAGCGCCTCCCAGCGGGTCGCGGCGCGCTGGAGCCGCGGGTGGCTCACGAGCAGGTGCCACACGACGGCGCACAGGCCCTCGGTGTGCGGCGTGACGTGCTCGGGGAAGAGCGGCGGGATGACGACGCAGGCGTCGGCGACCGTCGCGGTGTAGCCGCCGTCGCGTCCGACGACTCCGACGATGGTGGCGCCACGCGCCCGGGCGAGCTCGAGCGCGGCGACGAGGTTGGCCGAGACGTTGCGCTCGCGGTCGCCACCGCCGACGGAGAACACGAGCACGGCGTCCTCGGCCCGCAGGCGCGACACCTCGAGCCAGGCGGAGAAGACCGTGGCGAAGCCCTCGTCGTTCGTCCGCGCCGTGAGCTCCGAGACGTTGTCGGTCGGCGCGTACGCCTCGAAGCCGCAGAGCTTGCGGAAGTCGTTCACCGCGTGGGACGCGTGGCCTGCCGATCCGCCGACGCCGAGGACGAAGAGGCGCCCGCCACGTTCGCGCGCGCTCGCCAGGTGCTCGGCGACGGCCTCGATGGCCGACGCGTCGAGCGCGTCGAGCACCGCCCGGCTCTCTCCGAGGAAGGACTCGCTGAAGGTCATGGCGCTCGACGCTCCTCGGTCATCGGGTCTCATGGGACGTTCCCCCGCCAGCAAAGCACAGCCGCCCGGCCGAGGCGGCAGCGGGTAGGGTCGGGCGTGGCCGCCGGTCGGCGAGTTGTTACTATGCAGATAGGAGAAATCTCCCCTGGCGCGCCGGCGCTCGGCCGGTCGGAACGGAGCGGCGATGGCTACTGAGCTCGATCTCGGCAGGTACAAGCTCGGGTGGAGCGACGTCGAGGACTACGTCTACAAGCCGCGCAAGGGCCTCAACGAGGAGGTCATCCGGGAGATGTCGCGCCTCAAGCGCGAGCCGGCGTGGATGCTCGAGTTCCGCCTCAAGGCCTACCGCCGCTTCCTCGCGAAGCCGATGCAGCCGTGGTTCGCGACGAAGATGCCCGACCTCGACTTCGACGACATCTACTACTACATCAAGCCCACCGAGTCGCAGGTCGACGCGTGGGACGAGCTGCCGGAGTCGGTGAAGACCACCTACGAGCGCCTCGGCATCCCCGAGGCGGAGCGCAAGTACCTCGCCGGGGTGACGGCCCAGTACGAGTGCCTGCGAGGCGCCACCCTCGTGTGGACCACCGGCGGGATGCGCCCGATCAAGGACCTCGGCGAGGGCGACGTCGTCTTCTCCCTCGACGAGGGGGGCCGGACGGTGGTCGTCGCGCGCGTGCGCGCCCAGCGCTGCAGCGGGGTGAAGGAGGTCTTCGAGGTCACGGCGAACGACCAGGTGATCGGCGCCTCGGCGAACCACCCCTTCCTCACCCTGCGTCGCGACGGTGCCGGCCGGCTCGAGCCGACCTGGGTGCGCCTCGAGGAGCTGCGCGTCGGCGACCTCGTGGCCGTGGCCACCGACACCCCCGACTTCGGCGCACCCGCGCCGCTGCGCGCGCCGGAGGGCGCGCCCGTCGCCTACCCGACGGCCACGAGCGCGTCCTTCTGCTGGTGGGCCGGCGTCTACCTGCGCGCCGGGAGCGCCCGCCTCGTCGGCGGGCGCACCGAGCTCGAGCTCGCCCTCGACCCCGCGAGCGCCCAGCTCGGCGCGACCGTCGCCGAGATCGCCGCCTCGCTGCTTCGCGCCGAGCTCGCTCCGGACCGGGCACGCGGCGTGCTCGCCGGGCGCGCCGATGCCAGCCTCGCCGAGTTCCTCGAGGCGAACGGCCTCGGCCAGGACGTGCCGCTGCGGCAGGTGCCGCAGTGGGCCTTCGCGCTCTCGCGCGCCGAGCGCCTCGCCCTCCTCGCCGGCTACCTGGATGCCGGCGGCGAGCTCGAGGCCGGTGCGGGCGGGCGCGTCCTCGTCCCGGGCCCGAACGCCGTCCTGCTCGAGGGGCTGCGGGAGCTCGCCCTCCTCTCGGGGGTGCGCGCGGCGCTCCTGCCCGGCGACGAGCCGGGGGCGCCCGGCCGCCTGGAGCTCACCGACGGCGTCGGCCGGCTCCTCGACGCCTCGCGGCGTGCGCCCGCGCCTCGCCGGAGCGACGGCGCGCCGCGCGGGCCCGTCGCCTTCGTGCCCGTCGACGCGATCGAGCCCGTCGGCGCCGAGCCGGTGTTCGACATCGAGGTCGAGGGCCACCACAACTTCGTGGCCGAGGGCTTCTTCGTCCACAACTCCGAGGTCGTCTACCACCGCAACCGCGAGGACCTCGAGCGCCGCGGCGTGCTCTTCACCGACATGGACACGGCGGTGCGCGAGTACCCCGAGATCGTCCGGCGCTACTTCGGCCGGGTGATCCCGCCGAACGACAACAAGTTCGCCGCCTTGAACTCGGCGGTGTGGTCCGGGGGGTCGTTCATCTACGTGCCGCCCGGCGTCACCGTCGACATGCCGCTGCAGGCCTACTTCCGGATCAACGCGGAGAACATGGGCCAGTTCGAGCGGACGCTCATCATCGCCGACGAGGGCTCGCAGGTGCACTACGTGGAGGGCTGCTCGGCGCCGGTGTACTCGAGCGACTCGCTGCACGCGGCGGTGGTCGAGCTCGTGGCGCTCCCCGGCAGCCGGATCACCTACACGACGATCCAGAACTGGTCGACGAACGTCTACAACCTCGTCACCAAGCGGGCGCGCGCCGAGGCGGAGGCCCACGTCGAGTGGGTCGACGGCAACATCGGCTGCCTCGCGCAGGGCTCGAGGGTGACGACTCGCAGCGGGCCGAAGCCCATCGAGCTCGTCTCGCCCGGCGACGAGGTGCTGTCGCTCGACGAGGCGAGCGGCGAGCTGTGCTTCCGGAAGGTGACGGCGAAGCGCTTCTCCGGCTACCAGCGTGTCCGGGAGGTGCGCCTCGGCACCCGGGCGCTGCGCGTGACCGACAACCACCCCTTCTACGCCAGCACCGGCACCGGCGGGCGCGCCTACGTGCGCGCCGACCGGCTTGAGCGGGTGGTCGTGCCGACGGGCGCGATCGACTACGGGCACCCGCACAAGCTCCGCCGACCCGACGCGATGGTTGTGGGTGGTGCGGCGCACGCCGAGCGGGGGAGCTGGATCGCCGAGGCGGAGGAGACGAGCGACGACCTCGTCTGGCTGCTCGGCCTCGCCGCGGCGAGCCGCGCGGCGCACCACCGCCTCAGCCTGACGCTGCCCGCCCAGAGCCCGGCACGCGTCCGCCTCGCCGCCTTGGTCGGCGAGGACGCGCTGCGGTCCGTTGCCGCCCGGCCGGGCGAGCCGGCCCGGGTGGGCCTGCGAAGCGCCGAGCTCGACGAGCTGACGGAGGCGAACGGGCTCGCGGCGGGGCCGCTGCCGGGCTGGCTCCTCGCCCTGCCGACGCGCCAGCGCCGGTCCTTCCTCGACGGCGTGCTCGACGCGCAGGCGCCGGGTGGGCGCGGCCTCGTCTCGGCCGACCGAGCCCTCCTCGAGGGCGTCGCCGACGTGCTGACCTCGCTCGGGGCCGTGTCGCGCCTCGTGGCCGAGGCGGGCGACGAGGGACGCTGGCGCCTCGAGGTCGTCTCGCACGGGTCGCTCGGCGCGCCCGCGGGCCGGCCCCCCGCCGCGGCGCTCGAGGTCCACGACGTGGCGGTCGGCGAGCCCTCGCTCGAGGTGCCGACCTGGGACATCGAGGTCGAGGGGACCGGGAACTTCGTGGCCGAGGGCTTCGTCGTGCACAACAGCCGCCTGACGATGAAGTACCCCTCCGTCTTCCTCATGGGGCCGAAGGCCTCGGGCGAGGTCCTCTCCGTCGCCTACGCGGGCGAGGGCCAGATGCAGGACACGGGGGCGAAGATGATCCACTGCGCGCCCGAGACGACCTCGACCATCGTCTCGAAGTCGATCTCGAAGGACGGCGGCGTGACCACCTACCGGGGCAAGGTCCACGTCGACGAGGGGGCCAAGCGTGCCAAGTCCTACGTGCGCTGCGACGCGCTCATCTTGGACGAGGCGTCCGTGTCGGAGACGAAGCCCTACATGGAGGTCGCCGAGCGCGACGCCGAGATCGGCCACGAGGCGACCGTCTCGAAGGTCGGCGACGACCAGCTCTTCTACCTGATGAGCCGCGGGCTGTCGGAGGCCCAGGCGACGAGCATGATCGTGAACGGCTTCATCGAGCCCGTCACCCGGACGCTGCCGATGGAGTACGCCGTCGAGTGGAGTCGCCTCATCGAGCTGCAGATGGAAGGATCGGTCGGCTGAGCGCCGACGCGATCGTGGCGAGGATCGAGGGCCGCAGGAGGTCCCGCGGTGCCGATGCGTGAGGAGTGCAAGCACTTCCAGTCGCGGACGTACGCGTCCGGCGAGGTGGCGCGCTTTTGCACCCTCGACCTCGCCCCGGAGGCGCCCTGGCGCTGCCCGGCGGACTGCCCCCGCTACGAGCGGCGGCTGGCCGACGCCGGCTGGGCGCACGGCAGCCTCGTCGAGCCGGCCATCGAGGACGAGCCCGACGCGCCCCCGGGCGAGGTGGCCACGCTGCTCGACGAGGCGGAGGAGATCGTGACCGGCGCGATCCCGACGGCGCGCCTCGAGGTCGACGCCGAGCGCCGGGGTTCGCGCTGGCGCTCGCTGCGCCGGCGCTTCGGGCGCGACGGGGGAGCCGGGCGGTGACCGAGGCCCCTCTCGGCACGGCCGTCGCGCCAGCCCGCGGCGGCCCGGCGTGGCTCGCCGAGCGGCGAGCGTCGGCGGCCGCGGCCTTCAGCGAGGCGCGCCTGCCCACCGAGGCGGACGAGGACTGGCGCTACGGGCGCGTCGACGAGCTCGACCTCGCCGCCTTCTCGCCCGCCCGGCTGACCGACGGGGCGCTTGCGGACGGCCCGGCGGCGCGTGCCCTCCTCGGCGCGCTCGGCGAGCGCGCCTGCCTCGTGCGCACCGGGCCGGGCCGCGTCGAGGTCGACCTCGCCCCGCCGGCGGCCGCGACGGGTCTCGCCGTCTCGCCGCTCAGCGCGCTCGAGCGCGCGCCCTTCGGCTACGGGAGCCTCGTCGGGGCCGCGCCCGACGCGTTCACCTTCCTCGCCGAGGCCGAGGCGACCGACGCCGTGGTCGTCGAGGTGCCGGCCGGGGTGCGCGTCGACGAGCCGATCGTCGTCGTCCACGACCTCGCGTCCGCCGAGGACGGGGCCGCGTACTTCCCGCGGACCTTCGTGTCGCTCGGGGAGGACGCGCGAGCGAGCGTCGTCGAGCTCGTCGCGTCGAACGACGCGAGGCTGCTCGCGCTGCCGGTCACCGAGCTCGAGCTCGGACCGGGCGCGTCGCTCGCCTACCACGCCGTCCAGCAGCTCGGCCGGCGCGCCTGGCAGCTCGGCTACCAGGCGAGCACCCTCGGTCCCGGCGCCGAGCTCACCTCCTTCACCGCCGCCTTCGGCGGGGACTACGCGCGCCTGTCGACCCGCTCGAGCCTCACGGGCGAGCACGCCCGCAGCCGGCTGCTCGCCGTGTACTTCGGGGACGGCGGGCAGGTGCAGGACCTGCGCACGTTCCAGGAGCACGTCGCGCCCCGCACGCGCAGCGAGCTCGTCTTCAAGGGGGCGGTCGCCGACACGGCGCGCTCGGTCTACAGCGGCCTCATCCGGATCGCCAAGGGCGCCTACCGCTCCGACGCCGGCCAGACGAACCGCAACCTCGTGCTCTCCGAGGGGGCGCGGGCGGACTCGGTTCCCAACCTCGAGATCGAGGAGAACGACGTCCGCTGCAGCCACGCCTCGGCCGTCGGGCCGATCGACGCCGAGCAGCGCTTCTACCTCGAGACTCGCGGCGTGCCGCCCGAGGTGGCCGACCGGCTGATCCTGCTCGGCTTCTTCGGCGACCTGCTCGACGAGGCGCCGCACGCCGGCCTCGGCGCGCTGCTGCGCGAGGCGGTCGCCTCGCGCCTCGCCTCCCGCCTCGCGCCGCCGGGGTCCCGGCCGTGAGTCGCGCCCGGGTGCGCGTCTGCTCGCTCACCGAGCTCGAGCTCGGGGTGCCGCGACTCGTGCGCGTCGGTGGCGAGGACGTCTGCCTCGTGCGCTGCGAGGACGGCGTGCACGCCGTGAGCGACCTGTGCACCCACGAGGACGTGTCCCTCGCCGAGGGGGACGTCGACCTCGAGAGCTGCGAGATCGAGTGCTGGAAGCACGGCAGCGTCTTCTCGCTGCGCACCGGGGAGGCGCTCTGCCTCCCGGCGACGCGGCCGGTCGCTGTCTACGAGGTGCGTGTCGAGGGGGACGACGTCGAGGTCGTGCTCGGGGCGCGCGACGCCGAGGCGAGCCGGTGAGCACGCTCGTCATCGAGCACCTGAGCGGGGGGCTCGCGGGCTCGCCGCTCGTCGAGGACGTCAGCCTCACGATCCGAAGCGGCGAGGTGCACGCCCTCATGGGTCCGAACGGGGCCGGCAAGAGCACCCTCGGCCGCCTCCTCATGGGCCACCCGGGCTGCGTGGCGACGGCGGGCTCGGTGCGCCTCGACGGCGTCGAGCTCCTCTCGCTGCCGACCTGGCGTCGGGCCGCGGCCGGGCTCTTCTTCGCCCCGCAGGACCCGACCGAGGTCCCGGGCGTCGCGCTCGACGAGGCGCTCGCCGAGGCGCTCGCCGCGCGCGGCGCCGCCCCGGTGGCTCGCGAGTCGCTCGCCGAGCGCCTGCGCGAGGTGGCGGGGGAGATCTCGCTGCCGCCGGCGCTGCTCGAGCGGGCCCTCAACGTCGACGCCTCGGGCGGCGAGAAGAAGCGCCTCGAGACGCTGCAGCTCGCCGTCCTGGCTCCCCGCTTCGCCGTGCTCGACGAGCTCGACTCCGGCCTGGACGTCGACGCGCTGCGCGACGTCGCACGCGCCGTGGCGCGCGCCGCGCGCCCGCCGGCCGGCTCGGGGTCCTCGGCGCTCGGGGTCCTCGCCATCACCCACTACCGCCGGCTCCTCGACGTGCTCGAGCCGGACGCGGTGCACGTGCTCGTCCAGGGCCGCATCGTGCGCTCGGGCGGGCCGGAGCTCGCGGACGAGATCGAGCGCGCCGGCTACGGCGCCTACTCGGCCGCCGGCGCCTGAGGTCGGCGCCGGGCGCGGTTGCGCCCGGGCGCCCGCGTGGCCTAGCAATGCTCGTGCTCGTCCTCGCGGCCGCCTCACCCCGCCCCGGCGCGCTCCTCGACTTCCACCACGTGTGGGGGCTCGTCGTCATCGTCGGCAACGGCATCGCCGGGTGCTGGGCGCTCGCCGCCTGGCGCGTGGCGTCGTTGCGGACGAGGGCGTTGTGGTGGTTCACGCTCTTCGTCGAGGCGGCGGTGTTCGTCCAGGTGGCCTCGGGCCTCGGCCTCGTCGAGGGCGAGGGGCTGCGCCCGCCCGCGTTCCACCCCTTCTACGGCTTCCTCGCCGTCGTCGTCGTCGGCTTCCTCTACGCCTACCGGAACCGCCTGCGCCCCCGCCTCTACCTGCTCTACGGCCTCGGCGGGCTCTTCCTCATGGGGATCGGGGTGCGCGCTCTCGTCACCGCCGGCTGAACCCGGCCCCCTCAGGGCGCGCCGTGCGCGGCGCCGCCCGGCTCGCTCGGCGGCATCGGCTCGCTGCCGGGGTCGCGGTAGCCGAGGCGGTCCGACACCCGGCGGGTCGCCTCGAGGAGCAGCTTCGCGGCGCGCTCGCTCTCGGTGCGGAAGCGCTCGACCGGGCCGCAGACCGAGACCACCGCCGTGGCGACGCCCTCCCGGCTGAGGATTGGCGCGGCGACCGAGCCGGCGCTCGGGTCGCGCTCGCCGAGCGAGACGGCGAAGCCCTTGATCCGGATCGCCTCGAGCTCGCGTCGCAGCGCCTCGGGGTCGGTGATCGTGAGCGGTGTGAGGCTGACGAGCTCGTGGTCGCGCAGGTACTCCTCGCGCTCACGCTCGGGCAGGAAGGCGAGGAGGGCCTTCGACGACGCGCCGGTGTGGAGGGGGAACGGGCGGCCGAGCTGGACCACCATCTTCACGTCCCGATGCGGCGTGACCTGGTCGATGTAGACGCGGCTCCAGCCCACGCGCACCGAGAGCGTGGCGGTCTCGTTCGTCGCCGCGACGAGCTCGTGCATCTCCTCCTTGGCGAGCGCCCGCACGTCGATCCGGTCGAGGTAGGAGAGCCCGAGGTAGAGGCTCTGGGGCCCGAGCCGGTAGCGGTGGCTGTCCTCGTCGATCTCGATGAACCCCTTGGCGCGCGCGGCGGCGAGCATGCGGTGGACGACGGCCTTCGACATGTCGAGGGCGTTGGCGATCTCGGTCACGCCGAGGGTCGGGGAGGTCGAGCGGGCGAAGAGGCTCAAGATGTCGAGGGCACGCTCCACCCCGCTGATGCTCTGCGGTTGACGGCCACCCTCCGTGCGCGTCGGCGTCAATGGCGTCTCCAGTCGTTCCAAGGGCGTTGCGATCGCACCGGCGTGCCCGTGCCAGCCGACGGTAGCCGGAGGGGCGCGCCGGCCAGGGCCATCACCGACCGAGCACGCGGGCGCGACCGCGCGCGCCGGAGGCAGCACGCCCGGGTCACCGGGCCGCACCGGCCGCGCGGCGCAGCAGCGCCCGCGCGCCGCGCACCACCGCCTCGTCGATCAGCCTGCCGTCCGCGTCGAGCACCGCCGCGCGCTCCTCGGCGAGCGCACGCTCGAAGCGTGCCACCACCGCGGCAGCCGCGCGCACCTCGTCCTCGGATGGCGTGAAGACGGCGTTGACAACCGGCACCTGGGCCGGGTGGACGACGGCGCGGCCGCCGAAGCCGAGCCGAGCCAGGCGCTCCGTGCTGGCGCGCAGCGCCTCGAGGTCGCGGACGTCGGTGGACACCGGGCCGACCGGCGCCTCGAGGCGACAGGCCGCCGAGACGAGGACGACCTGCGAGCGCGCCCACGCGAGCTCGCTCTCGTCGGGGCTCGGGCGGATGCCGAGCTCGGCGGCGAGGTCGGCCTCGCCGAGGTGGAGCCGCACGACGCGCCGTGCCGCGGCGAGGCGGCGCGCGTCGAGCAGGCCGGTGGCCGACTCGAGGAGCGGCGCGACCGGCGTGGTGCCCGGTGCCAGTCCGTGCGCGCGCTCGGCGCTGGCGAGGAGGGCGTCGAGCGCCTCGAGCTGGGTCGCTCGCTCGCACTTGGCGACGAGGAGGCCGGCGAGCGCGGGCGCCAAGGCGGCGTCCACGTCCTCGGCGGTGCCCTCGAGCCGGTCCTCGACGACCGCGTTGATCCGGACCCAGACCTCGGCCGGCGGATCGGCGCCGAGCCCCGCGAGCCACCGGGCGAGCTCGCCGCGCGCGCGCGCCTTCGCGCTGGGCGCCACGGCGTCCTCGAGGTCGACGATGAGGGCGTCGGCCCCGCGCTCGAGCGCGCGCCCGAGCTTGGCGGGCTGGTCCGCCGGCACGTAGAGGTAGCTGCGCGCACTCATCGGCCCGGGGCCTCCTCGGCGCGCCGGGCGCGGTGCTGGCAGGGCGGTACCAGGGTGCGAAACATCGTTCCGTAGCGTTGTCGGTGAAGTGTCACCGGTCTGACCTGCACTGCCGCGTCCGATCTCGTCGCCTCGGGTCTCGCGCTCCATGTTACGGGCGCTTGACCTCCCGCTGCTGCCTGCCTATGCTTCCTGTTAGCGAAACTGCATTTCGCTAACAGGAACGGCGGCCAGGGGTCAGGCCACGCGGGTCGGGCGAGGAAGCGAGCCCCGGGCGAGTGGGGGAGGTCGACGGTGGACACGCCTGAGCGCAACGCGGTTGGTGGTTCGGAGCGCTACCGGCCGGTCATCACCCGGCGGGACCTGCTGAAGGCGGTGGGCGGCGGGGTGCTGTTCGCGGCGACGGGGGGCTCGCTCCTCGAGGCGCCCTCGACGGCCTCGACGCTCGCGCGCGAGCTGGCTCGCTCGTCGGCGAGGAACCGGCAGAACGTCATCAACGTCCTCATCCCGGCCGATCCCCCCGCGCTCGACCCCGTGAAGTACAACGCGCACGACATCGAGCGCATCTACCGGCAGGTGACCGAGCAGCTCTACCAGTGGAACCCGGACAAGACGATCACCCCGCTGCTCGCCGAGTCGATGCCGAAGATCTCGAGGGACGGCAGGACGTACACGATCCACCTGCGGTCGGGCATCAAGTTCCACAACGGCAAGCCCTTCGACTCCTCGGACGTGAAGTACACCTACGAGCAGTGCCTCGCGCCGTCGAACGGCTCGATCTGGCTCGCCGCGCTCGGGCTCGTGAAGTCCGTGGAGGCGCCGAACCCGCGCACCGTCGTCATCAAGCTGTCCGCCCCCTACACCCCGATGCTCTCGTCCCTCGCGCTCATTCCGATCGTTCCGTCCAACATCCCGTACACGGCGACGACCTACGCGCGCCGCCTCGTCGGGACCGGCCCGTTCCGCTTCGTGAGCTGGAACCAGGGCGTGGCGATCAAGCTCGCCAAGAACCCGCACTACTGGCAGCGAGGGCTCCCGCACTCGAACGGGGTCAGCTTCAGCATCGTCTCGTCCTCCGCGTCCCAGGTGGCCGACCTCGTCAACGGCAGCGCGCAGCTCATCGCCGAGGTGGCGGCCCGCGACGTCGGCGTGCTGCGCCGCAAGGGGATGCACGTCTACGTGGAGCCGAACTCCTCGATCATCGACTACATGTACCCGAACGTCCAGCCGGGCCGCTTCACGGCGAACAGGTTCGCCCGACTCGCCATCGCCTGGGCGATCGACCGCCAGCAGGTCGTGAGCCAGGTGTTCGCCGGCATCGGCCAGCCCGAGTCGTCCCTGCCGGTCCACGGCGCCGAGTTCTACGACGCGAAGCTCGGCGCGTACTTCGGCAAGCGGCCGGACCTCGCGAAGGCCCGCAGCTACCTGGCGCAGGCCGGCGGCCCCCCCTCGCACCCGCTCGACCTCGTCGTGCTGGCCGACGACATCACGAACCCGACGGCCGCCATCGTCCAGCAGAACCTCGCCGCGATCGGCATCGCCACGAACATCATCCCGCTCGGCATCACGGCCGCGCTGGGGCGCCTGTTCTCGCAGCAGTACGACCTGTTCCTGCTCGACGTCCTGGCGCAGGAGTCGACGGGCTTCGGCTCGTACATCGCCTACCTCGCCGTCTACCCGGGCGCGTTCGCGAACTTCAACAAGTTCAGCAGCGTCCAGCTCGCACGCCTCGCCGAGCGGGCCGTCACGGTGACGAACCCTTCCCAGCAGGCCGCCGCGTGGCGGGCGGTGCAGCAGATGTGGGTGCAGCAGGTCCCGCAGATCGTGATCTGCAGCTCGCGCTACATCGAGGCGTCGAGCCCCTCGCTGCAGGGCTACCACCCGACCGGCCTCGCGCAGCTCGAGCACCTCAAGTACGCCAGCGTGAGCTGAGCGGTGCGGCGGCCGGTCGCGGCGGTATCGTTGGCCGGGCGCCGAGCCCGCCGGAGCTCGCGCTCGCCGAGGAGCGCGTCGGCCCGCTCGCTGGCGTCGGAGGGTGAACATGTGGCGCCTCGCCCTGCGCAGGGTCGCGCTCGCCGTCCCCGTGCTGTTCCTCGTCTCGGTGCTGAGCTTCCTCCTCCTGCGGGCCGCACCCGGCAATCCGGCGCAGCTGCAGGCGGGGCTCGACGCGACGCCGAAGGTGGTCGCGGCCATCTCGCGCCAGCTGGGCCTCGACCGCCCGCTCGCCACGCAGTACTGGCTGTGGCTCGACGGCGTCCTGCACGGCAACCTCGGGGTCTCCTACTCGACCGGTGAGCCGGTGACGAGCGTGCTCGCGCCCCGCGTGCCCGTGACCGCCGAGCTCGGGGTGCTCTCGCTCGTCCTCACGGTCCTCGTCGGCATCCCGCTCGGGATCTGGTCGGCGCTCGGCAAGGACGGCCCGCTCGACCACTCGACCCGCGTCGGCGCGCTCGTGTTCGTCGCCGTGCCGAACTTCGTGCTCGCGCTCTTCTTCGTCCTCGTCTTCGGCTGGTGGTTCCGCAACATCCTCCCCTACCAGGGCTTCGTCCCCCTCGGGCAGTCGATCGCCTCGAACCTCAGCCACGCGATCCTGCCGTCCGTCTGCCTCGCCCTCGGGCCGATCGGGATCGTCGTGCGCGTCACCCGGGCCAGCATGCTCGAGCAGCTCGGCTCGGACTACGTGCTCGCCGCCCGCGCGCTCGGCGTGCCGTGGCGCCGGGTCGTCTGGAACGACGCCCTCCGCAACGCCGTGGCGCCGGTGCTGACCGTGCTCGGCCTCGTCACCGGCTACCTGATCAGCGGCGCGGTCGTGGTCGAGACGATCTTCAACCTGCCAGGGCTCGGCGCGCTCCTCGTCGAGTCGTTCGACAACCGCGACTACACCGTCACGATCAGCGTGATGATGCTCGGCGCCGTCGTCTTCGTGGTCGTCAACCTCCTCGTCGACCTCCTCCACGCCTTCGTCAACCCGAGGGTGCGCGCCCGCTGGGCGCGCACGTCCTGAGGCGATGCCGGCCGTGGCGCTCGCGGGGGGCCGCCCTCGTCTCGCCCTCTGGCGAGCGCTCGTGCACCGACGGATGGCTCTCGCCGGGCTCGTCGGCATCGCGGCGCTCTGCTTCGTCGGGGCCTTCGGTGCCTTCCTCGCCCCCTACAACCCGGACCAGACGAGCGCGCTCGCCACCGCGCCGCCGAGCGCGGCGCACTGGATGGGCACCGACCAGCTCGGGAGGGACGTCTTCAGCCGGATGCTCGTCGGTACGGGGAGCTCGCTCGCGGTGGGCGTCGGCGCGACGGCGCTCGCGCTCGTCGTCGGGTCGCTCATCGGCATGGTCGCCGGCCTCGACGCGGGCGGGTGGGTCGACACCGTCGCGATGCGAGCGATGGACGTGCTCTTCGCGTTCCCGGTCCTCGTGTTCGTCCCCGTCCTCTCGGGCCTCGCGATCGGCAGGCACCTGCGGATCGGGCCGGTGTCGATCAGCCAGCTGGCCGTGCTCATCGGCGCGGTCGCGGTCGTGTTCGTCCCTGTCTTCGCCCGCGTCGCACGCGCCAGCGTCGCGGACGAGGTCGGCAAGGACTACCTGCAGGCCGCGCGCGCCTTCGGTGCTCGCCGACGCGACCTCCTGCTGCGCAACCTGCTGCCCAACATCCAGGCCCCGCTCGCGGTCCAGGCGGCGTTCTCGATCCCGCTCGCGATCATCACCGAGGCCGCGGTCTCCTTCCTCGGCTTCGGCATCCAGCCGCCGCAGGCGAGCTGGGGCGACATCCTGAACGACGGCAGGAGCCAGATCGTCCTCGGCGACTGGTGGGAGACCGTGTTCCCGGCGCTCGCCATCCTCGTCACCGTGCTCTGCTTCAACTTCGTCGGGGACGCCCTGCGCGATGCGCTCGATCCGGCGACCGCCCGGCGGGCGGACGAGGCGGCCGCCGTCGTCACGGAGATGACGCAGGCGTGAGCGCGCCCGCGGCCGCCCCGCTGCTCGAGGTGCGCGAGCTCTCGGTGAGCTTCGGCACCGGATCGCGGTCGCTGCGCGCCGTGCGCGACGTCAGCTTCACGCTGGAGCGGGCGAGCTCGCTCGCGCTCGTCGGCGAGAGCGGGTCCGGCAAGACGACGCTGCTGCGCTCCGTCGTCGGCCTCGTGCCGCGTGCCGCGGTCGCCGGCCGGGTGGCGTTCAAGGGCCGCGACCTCACGGCCGCGTCAGAGCGAGAGCTCGAGCGCCTGAGGGGGGGTGAGATCGGCCTCGTCTTCCAGGACCCGGTGAGCTGCTTCAACCCCTCGCTCACCGTCGGCTACCAGCTGGAGCGGGTGCTGCGCATCCACCGCCCCGAGGCGCGCCGGCCGGCGCGCGCCGAGCGCATCGCCGCCGTGCTCGAGCGCGTGGGCATCGAGCACGGGCGCGTGCTTCGCCGTCACCCCTTCGAGCTCAGCCAGGGCCAGCTCCAGCGCGTCATGATCGCCGCGGCGTGCCTGTCGGGGAAGACGGCCCTGCTCCTGGCCGACGAGCCGACGACGAGCCTCGACGTCACGACGGAGGCGCAGATCATCGAGCTCCTGCGAGACCTCCGGCGCGACCTCGACATGGCGCTCGTCCTCGTGACCCACAACCTCGCCGTCGCGGCGCAGCTGTGCGACCGCGTCCTCGTCATGTACGGCGGCCGCCTCGTCGAGGACGCCTCGGTCGAGGCGCTCTTCGAGCGGCCGGCGCACCCCTACACCCGCCGCCTCCTCGAGTCGCTGCCCGTGTTCCCGCCGAGCTCGCGGCGCGTCGAGCCGATCCGCGGCGAGCCGGCGAGCGCGCTCGGCGTCGCCGCCGGGTGCCCCTTCGCGCCCCGCTGCGACGTGCGCATCGGTCCGGTCTGCGACGAAGAGACGCCGCCGCTCGCGCCGACCGGCACCCCCGGCCAGCTCGCGGCCTGCCACCTCGTCGCCAGCGGCTCGACGGTCGAGCCGGTCGCGCGGGAGGCCAGGCGGTGAGCAGCGCCGGGCCGCCGGGCCAGGCACCGCTCGTGGAGGCCGTCGGCCTCTCGAAGCACTTCCCCGTGCCCCGCTCGGCGCGCGACGTCCTCGCGCGCCGCCGGCGGGTGGTGCACGCCGTGAGCGACGTCGACCTGTCGATCGGCCGCGGCGAGGTCGTCGGGCTCATCGGCGAGAGCGGGTCCGGCAAGAGCACCTTCGGGCGCGTCCTGCTCCGCCTCGTCGAGCCGACGTCGGGGACGGTGCGCTTCGACGGCACCGACCTGGCGGGTCTCGGGCGCGAGGAGCTGCGCCAGCTGCGACGCAGGATGGCCGTCGTGTTCCAGAACCCGTACTCGGCGGTGAACCGCCGCCGGCGCGTCTACGACATCGTCGCCGAGCCACTCGTGATCCACCGGGTCGGCGACGCCCGGGCGCGCGAGGCGCGCGTCGCGGAGCTCCTCGGTCTCGTCGGCCTGTCGACCGAGCACGCCTGGCGGCTGCCGAACGAGCTGTCCGGCGGGCAGCTCCAGCGGGTCGCCATCGCCCGCGCGCTCGCCCTCGGCCCCGACTTCGTGCTCGCCGACGAGCCGACCGCCTCGCTCGACGTGAGCGTGCGTGCCCAGGTCATCAACCTCTTCATGGACCTCAAGGCCGAGCTCGCCCTGTCGATGCTCTTCATCAGCCACGACCTCGCCACCGTGGCGTGGCTCGCGGACCGGGTCGCCGTCGTCTACCTCGGGCGCGTCGTCGAGGTGGCGGCGACGAGCGCGCTCGGCTCGGCGGCGCTCCACCCCTACACGCAGGCGCTCATCGCCTCGATCCCCAAGCCCGACCCCCGCCAGCGTTCCCGAGCGCCGACGCGCGGCCAGATCCCGAGCGCGGTGGACCTCCCGCCCGGCTGCGCCTACCACCCGCGCTGCCCCCTCGCGATGCCCATCTGCCGAACCGAGCGCCCGCCCCTCGAGGACAAGGCCGGGGGCCACCTGGCGGCGTGCCACGCCGTCGCGCGCGGCGCGGGCGCCCCGGGTCGGGCCGTGGCGAGCGCCCCCTGAGCGGGCGCGCTCGCCGCGGCTCAGGCGATGCGCGCCGCCACGACCGGGTCGAGGAGCTCCGCCGGGTAGTCGCGCCACATCCGGCGCGCCTCTTCGAGGCTGCAGTAGTGGTTGACGAGGGTGCAGTCCACCCGGATGAGGGCGCGCTTGGGCTGGCGAAGGGTCGCGAACGGCCCGTGCGGGATACCTGGGGGACGGAAGCAGTAGGAGCCGGGGCCGAGAACGATCCGGTCGTCCGGGTGGTCGGTCGAGATCTCGCCCTCGATCGTGTAGATCTCCTCGATGCAGTCGTGCCACTCGATGCGCTCGTCGGTGAAGCCGCCCTCCTCGACGGAGATCACGAAGACCCGCTCGCCCGAGTCCGGCTCGAGGCGCAGCGTCTGGCTGACGAGGCCGAGGCCGACCTTGTCGGTGAGTGGCTGGCGGACGGGGACGTCCTCGAGCGCGAGCGCCGCGATGGCGCGGGGATCGCCGAGCACCGCCTCGTCGCTCTCGGCGCTCGCGAGCGCGCCGTAGGTCATGACGAGGAGCTCCGCGCCCTGCTCGGACGCGATCGGCCCGCTCGGGTAGCCGGCCGGCCGGTAGGTGTAGCCGTAGCGCCCGAGCACGTGATCGCCGAAGGAGACGGAGCCGGTCAGGACGAACGCGTCGAAGGCGGTCGACGGCGCCCACGGCCCGTCGTGGTGCCAGCCCGGCGGGAGGCGCACGATCGCCGTGTAGGCACCGTCGGCGGGGTCCTCGCTGAGGAGCCGGCGCTCGAGCGGGCCGTCGAGACCGTCGATCGTGAACGGTGCGAAGGGGACGGTCGTCGTGTCGAGCACCTCGACGTGCCGGCGTTGGTAGACCATGGGCTTCCTCCTCCTGGCGCAGGCGCGCCTAGGTCTCCTCTTCGACGAGCTCGACGAGCGCTCCCGTGGGATCCACGAGGCAGGCGACGCGCCGGCCCTCGTAGGGAGGGGCGGGGCAGCGGGCCGGCCCCCGGGTCGCGACGCCGAGCTGGCGGGCCGCCGCGAGGAGCTCGTCGAGGCGCGACGCGGCGAACGTGTACCCGGTGACGCCGGGGAGCAGGCTCCGGCCCGGCGCGGCCGCGCCGCCGAGCCGTCCCGGCGGGTGGAAGTGGTGCTCGACCATCTGCCCGTCGCCGAGGGAGAACACGCTGATGCGGAACTCCCACTCGGCAGGTGCCAGCATGATGGCGTTCACGTGGGGATCGCCCACCACGCCGTCGAAGCGGACGGCCATCCCGAGCAGCTCGTGCCAGAAGCGGAGGGCCCCCGCGCGGTCCACGGCAGCGATCGGGGCGTTGACCGCCGGCCCGACGAGGTCGGGCACGCGCGGGAGCGGGCGAGGGGGCGGGACCCAGTCGAGCGTCGTCACGAACATCCACAGGTCGCCCGGCCCCTGCAGTGCCAGGCTCCGGCAGGCACCCGAGCCGATCGCCTGGAGGTCGTAGGCGGTCGGCGGACTGCGCAGCGCGAAGGCGCTGCCGGGCGTGGCACGCGCCGCGACCTCGTCGACCTCCCGGGAGAAGAACTCGATGGCGAAGGGGCCGAGGCGCTCCACCGGCCGCGAGCGCCTCGCCGCCTCGTCGGTCGACAGGAAGCGCACGAGTCCGCGGCGCGACCCCGGCGCGCCGAAGACGGCCTGGCGACTCCCGGTCGCGGTCGGCAGGCCCCACAGCGTGGGCAGCTCCTCGTCGAGGGGTCCCTCGAAGCGGAGCTCGTGGCCGCTCAGCGCTGCCCAGGCGGCGCTCGCCGCGTCGAGCTCGGGCACGGCCGCGGAGATCATCCGCAGCTCGGTGACCGGCACGCTCAGCCTGCCGCGAAGATCGCCGGCTCGAGCGCCTCGAAGCGAGCGAGCGAGGCCCGGTAGCGGTCCGGCGCGTCGGCGAGCGACGTCGGGACGATCGGCGCGTAGGGCGGGTGCCAGCTGAACTCGCTCTCGGCCTCGGCGTACTCGGTCGTCAGAGGACCCCCGACGGTGCGGAAGAGCTCGACGTTGCCCGTCAGGGTGCCGAAGGGGCCGTGCCACTCGCCGGGCGGGCGCCAGAAGTAGCAGCCGGGGTACATCGTGCCGAGCGGGCCGACGAGCGATCCCGCGACGAGGAAGAGCTCCTCGACGACCGGGTGCCGCTCGGCGCGCCGGCCGCTGCGCAGCGGCATCGTGCCGAGCACCCACGTCTGGTCGCCACGCACGGGGTCCTGCTTCAGCCACTTGCGACCCGCCCCCGGCGGGAACTGCGGGTGGAAGTTCCCCGTCCACTCGCCTTCGAGCGCGTCGACGCGCTCGACGAGGCGCGCCGCGTCGTCCGGCCGCATCGGCTCGCTCGAGAGCCTCGGCTCGCCGGAGAAGAAGGTCACCGCGAGGGCACCCTCGGGGGCGCGCATGGCCGTCCGCTCGAAGCCGGCCGGGAGGTGCGCGTAGCAGTAGCGACCGTAGTGGAGGTCGCCGACCTCGAGGGAGCCGTCGAGGACGAAGAACTCCTCGTCGCAGGCGAGCCGGTGCGGCTCGCGCCGCTCGAAGCCCGGCGGGTAGCGGACGAGTAGGCTCGAGGCGCCGGTCTCGTCGTCGACGCTGAGCACGCGGACCTCGACCTCGGGCCTGGCGCCGCCGTACAGGCCGGACGTCCACGGCAGCGTCTGGCACTGGACGAACTCGATGAACGGGCGGCTCATCTCCCTCCTCCCGCGCCTCGTCGCTCCCTCGGCTCGAGCCCGCGCAGCGGTCGCAGCGGGTGCCCGTCGCTCACGATCGGGACGAAGAGGCGCTCGACGGCCCGCTCGAGCTCGCCCCGGGCGTGCTCCTCGAAGTCGCGGTCCGCGCCGAGTGCCTCGAGCTCGACGGGGTCGAGGACGCCGCGCTGCGCGAGGACGCGCTCGAGGGCGAGCCTGCGGTAGCGCTCCTCGTTGACCTGGGCGGCGAGCTCCAGCACGACGCCGAGCAACCGGTCGATGGCCGGCGGGTCGAAGAAGGAGAGGTCTCGGCCGCCCTCGGGCGACGCTGCCTCGTGTCGGGCGCTCACTGTCTCGTCGCCTCGAGGACGGCCCACGGGAAGTGCCACTCGGGACGCTCGGGCCAGCGCGCGTCGTCGAGCCTGCCCGCGCCACGCTCGTCGAAGGCCAGCCACCTCGCGTCCGCGAGGCCCGCTTCCCGGCACCAGCCGAGGACGTCCGACCGGAACAGCTCGCGCAGGTACGGCTCGTTGTTGCGGTCGGAGTGCTCGACCATGGCGAGGTCCCGGACCGGGTCGCCGGTGGGGTGGAAGTCGAGGACGCGCAGCAGGCCTCCCGGCCGGAGCAGGCGGGCCGCCTCGGCGATGCAGGCTCTCGTCACCGGCGGGGGCAGCTCGTGGACGAGCATCGTCGCGCTGACGAGGTCCGCCGAGCCGTCCTCGAGGCCGGTCCTCGTGCAGTCGGCCTGCCGGAAGCGGATCTCGAGCCCCTGGCGCCGTGCGGTCCGGTGCGCCATCCGCAGGAGGTTCGCGGCGAGGTCGATGCCGATCACCTCGGCGTCGGGGAATGCCTCCTTGAGGGGGAAGGTGCTCTTGCCGAAGCCGCAGCCGAGGTCGACGATCCGCCGGTACGGCCGTGGCGGGATCGCGGTGGCGACGAAGCGGCGGTGGAACTCGGCGGCGTCGTTCTCCCCGAGCATGACGACGCGGGCCCCGAGCTGGTAGACGAGGGCGTTCGCCTCGCGCTGCCACACCCCGCCGGGCTGCAGGTGGAAGTCGCACTCGACGTACCAGCGGGGCAGCTCGAGGTCGGGGTCCAGCTCGAGGCTGCCGAGCTCCGGTCCGCTGGCGCCCTCGTCTGCGGGTTCGGCGTCGCGCACCGCGTCGGTCACGGTCCGCCAGAGCTGCTTCTGCAGGCCGCGCTCGAGGAAGGCGAAGAAGGGGTAGATCGGACTGGCGTGGACGCGGGACGCCACCGCGTTCGCGGCGCGTTCCCAGCCGTCCGCCGCGGCGGTGGGCTCGCCCGACGGCAGGCTCGCGACGAGCGCGGGGTAGACCTGTGCCGCCCACGCCCGGCGGGCCATGAGGACGAAGTCCAGCCGGGCACGCTGCCCGAGCGTCAGGGCCATGCTCCTCCCCAGTTTCTGTAGGCGGAACTGCGTTACATTCTAGCCGTGGGCACCGACGCTGCGAAAGGGCGAGCGCGGCTCGGGCCGATCCTGTCGGCGACGGTCGCGTGCGAGCGCGCGGCGGTGTCGGCCGCCGCCTACTGCGAGTGGCTGGGATACTCGCAGGTCGACGAGGGGGTGCTCGACGAGGCGGAGGCGATCGCGCTCGGTGCGCCGCAGGCGGCCGGGCGGGCCTTCGCCGTCGTCGGCTGCTCCCGGTTCGGCCGGCTGCGCTTCGTGGACTGCGTCCGGCCGGCGGGCTTCCGGCCGCTGCGCCACCTCGGCTGGGCGGCGCTCGAGCTCGCCGTCACCGACGTCGACGCCACGGCTCGCCGGCTCGCCGACTCCCCGTTCCGCATCCTGCGGCCGCCGGCCTACCTGTCGAGCTCGGCGTCGCTGCGCGCGATGCAGGTTGCGGGGCCGGACGACGAGGTGCTGTACCTCACCCAGCGGCTGGCGCCGATCGAGGGCTTCGACCTGCCGGAGCCGACGGTCCCCGTCGACCGCCTCTTCATCGCCGTCCTCGCGTGCGCCGACCTGGAGCGCTCCCGGGCCGCCTACGAGGCGGCCTTCGCCGTCCGCCGGGCCTCGGACCGCCACAGCGCGATCCGGGTGCTGAACGACGCCTTCGACCTGCCCGAGGGCACGACGCACCGCCTGAGCACGCTGCAGCTCGACGGCTCGTGCCTCATCGAGTTCGACCAGTACCCCCGGGAGGCCACGCCACGCCCGAGCGTGCCCGGCGAGCTCCCCTGGGGGATCGCCCTCGTGAGCCTCGCGACGACAGGCCTCGATCGCTCGACGGGAGCGCTTCGCGATCGGCTGACGCCGGTCGCCAGTGGGCCCGGCGGCGTTCGTCGCGTCGTGGGCCGCGGCGCCTCCGGCGAGCTCTTCGAGCTCGTCGAGGGCATCGTTGACCGGTGACGGCGACGGCCGCTAGCCTGGCCTCGTAGTGGAACAGAGTTTCGCTAGAAGGAAAGAGGTCGACGACCAGGCCACGGCGGCGGCGTCGGGCCCGCTCACCGGGATCCGCGTCCTCGACTGCTCGACGGTCTTCGCCGGGCCGCTCGCCTGCCAGATCCTCGGCGACTTCGGCGCCGAGGTCGTGAAGATCGAGCACCCGAGCCTCGGTGACGCGCTGCGCGGGCACGGCCCCGCGAAGGACGGGATCGGTCTGTGGTGGAAGATGGTCGCCCGCAACAAGCGCTGCATCGGCCTCGACCTCGGCGAGCCGGAGGGTGCGGCCATCTTCCGGCGCCTCGCCGAGCACGCCGACGTGCTCGTCGAGAGCTTCCGGCCCGGGACGCTCGAGCGCTGGGGCCTGGCCGTCGACGACCTCGAGGCGTCCAACCCGCGCCTCGTCGTCGTGCGCGTCACCGGGTTCGGGCAGACCGGTCCGTACGCGCACCGTCCCGCCTTCGGCACCCTCGCGGAGGCGATGTCCGGGTTCGCCGCGATGACCGGGGAGCCGGACGGCCCGCCGACGCTCCCGCCCTTCGGGCTGGCGGACGGGATCGCCGGGATCTCCGCCGCGCTGTCTGCCGTGCTCGCGCTCTACCACCGCGACGCGCGCTCCGGAGGCGGCCAGGTCGTCGACCTCGCCATCCTCGAGCCGCTCGTCACCGTGCTCGGTCCCCAGCCGATCGCCTACGACCAGCTCGGCGAGCTGCCGGCTCGCTTGGGGAACCGGTCGGCGAACAACGCCCCGCGCAACACCTACCGCTGCGCGGACGGCAGGTGGGTCGCCGTGTCGACGAGCGCGACGAGCGTCGCGGCGCGCGTGATGGCGCTCGTCGGCCACCCCGAGGTGGCGCGCGAGCCGTGGTTCTCGACCGGCACGGGGCGGGCCGCGCACGCGGACGAGCTCGACACGATGGTGGCCAGCTTCATCGGCGCGCGAAAGCGCGACGAGGTGCTCGCCCTCTTCGAGGAGGCGAACGCCGCCGTCGCCCCCGTCTACGACACGGCCGAGCTGATGGACGACCCCCAGGTCCGCCACCGCGAGGTCTTCACCGCTGTCGCCGACGACGACCTCGGGACGATCCGGATGCAGAACGTGCTCTTCCGCATGTCGGCGACGCCCGGCGCGATCCGCTTCGCCGGGCGCCGCCTCGGCGCGGACACCGACGCGGTGCTTCGCACCGAGCTCGGGCTCGAGGCCGAGGAGATCCAGCGGCTGCGCGAGCGGGGCATCGTTGCCTGAGGCTCCCGACGCCCTGCTCGCGGCGCTCGAGACAGGGATCGAGGTCTTCGATCTCGGGCGGCCGATGTTCGCCGGCATGCCGCAGTCGCCCAACCACCCGGAGTTTCGGCTCGCCCTGCAGCGTCGCCACGGTGACGTCGTGCGGGCGGACGGGAGCTCGGCGGCGAACGAGGTCATCGTCACCGGTGGCCACGTCGGTACCCACCTCGACGCCCTCTGCCACGTCTCCTTCGAGGGCCGGCTGTACGGGGGGCTCGACGCCGACGACGCGCAGCGCGGCGGCCGGTTCGCCGCCCTCGGCGTGGAGACGGTCGCCCCGTTCGTCTGCCGGGCGGTCCTGCTCGACGTGCCGAGGGCGCTCGGCCTGGGCCGGTGCGCGCCCGCCTACGAGATCACCCCCGAGGACCTCGAGGCCTGCGCGTCGAGCCAGGCCCGTCCGCGCCCCGGCGACGTCGTCTTGATCCGCACGGGCTGGGGGCAGCTCTTCGACGACCGGGACGCCTACATCGGCCGCAGCTCGGGCGTGCCGGGACCGGGCGAGGCCGCCGCTCGCTGGCTCGCCGCCACGTCGCCGCGCGCCGTCGGCGACGACACGATCGCCTTCGAGCGCCTCGCGCCCGGTGCGGGCCACGCCCTGCTGCCGGCGCACCGGGTGCTCCTCGTCGAGGCGGGCGTGCACATCGTCGAGATGCTCGACCTCGAGCGCCTCGCCGCGGCGGGGGTCTACGAGTTCTTCTTCGTCATGGCGCCGCTTGCCCTCGTCGGTGCGACCGGCTCCCCGGTCCGACCCCTCGCGCTCGCGGCCCGCCGCCCGGGGAGCGCGAGCCTGCGATGAGCCAGGCGACGCTCCTCGAGCGCCTCGCGCGCCTCGTCGCCGAGACGCGCCTCGAGGACCTGCCCGCCGAGGTCGTGCGCAGCGTGAAGGCGCGGGTGCTCGACACCCTCGGGATCTGCGTCGCTGCGGCGGACCTCGACACGAGCCGGGCGATCGCCGCCTACGCGTCCTCCCAGGGCGGTTCGGGGGAGGCGCACGCCATCGGGGTCCGCCAGACGCTGCCGGCCGCGCTCGCCGCGCTCGTGAACGGCACGCTCGCCCACTCGCTCGACTACGACGACACCCACCTGCCCTCGATCGTGCACCCGAGCGCGACGATCGTGCCGGCGTGCCTCGCCGCGGCGGAGGCGGCGGGGGCGCCCGGGCGGGAGCTCGTCGCGGCGGTCGCGGTCGGCCTCGAGGTGTGCGTGCGGCTCGGCATGGCCGGCTACGACGAGGCGGCGCGCAACTCGACCTACTTCGACCGCGGCCAGCACGCCACGTCGATCTGCGGGGCGATCGCCGCAGCTGGGGCGGCCGCGCGCCTCGACCGCCTCGAGGCAGCGGGGGTGCTGCACGCGATGGCGATCGCGGCGAGCATGGCGAGCGGCATCATCGAGTCGAACCGCACCGGCGGCAACGTGAAGCGCCTGCACTGCGGCTGGGCGGCGCACGCCGGCATCAGCGCGGCACGGCTCGCCCGGCTCGGCTTCACGGGGGCACCGAGCGCCCTCGAGGGTCGCTTCGGTCTGTTCCGTGCGCTCCTCGACGGGCGCTTCGACGAGGGGGCGATCCTCGACGGCCTCGGCGAGGCGTGGTCCGTGCCGGCGATTCGGTTCAAGCCCTACCCGGCGAACCACTTCACCCACGCCGGGATCGACGCGGCACTCGCCCTGCGAGCGAGGGGACTTCGCGCCGCGGAGGTCGAGCGGCTCACGCTCGGCGTCGCCGGTCCGACGCTGCGAACGATCGGCGAGCCGATCGAGGCCAAGCGCGCGCCGAAGACCGCCTACGAGGCGCAGTTCAGCGGCCCCTACACCGTCGTCGCCGCGCTCCTCGGTGGCCACGGCCTCGGGCTCGGCCTCGAGGACTTCACCGACGAGCTCGCGCGCGACCCGAGCCGTCGGGCCCTCATGGCGCTCGTCGACGTCGTCGAGGACGCGGCCTGCAGCGAGCGTTTCCCGAACGAGTTCCCCGCGCGCCTGCGGGCGCGCACCGCCGGAGGGGCCGAGCTCGTGGAGGAGGTCTGGGCCAATCGGGGCGGCCCCGGGCGCCCGCTGTCGGCTCGGGAGCTCGCCGTCAAGTTCGAGGACAACGTCCGGCACGCCCTCGACCCGGCCGCCGCCGCCGAGCTCGAGGACCTCGTGGCGGGGCTCGAGGGGCTCGAGCGACCCGGCGAGATCCTCGAGCGCCTCGGGGGCGGCCGCGGCGCGACCGGCGCGCCGGGAGCGTAGGCGAGCCTGGAGAGAGGGGAGCGAGCGATGGCACGGTTCGATCTCGCGGTCACGGGCGGGACGCTCGTCGTCCCCTTCGTGGGGGAGTGCCGCGCCGACGTCGGCGTGCGCGACGGGCGCGTCGCCGCCCTCCTCGAGGAGATCGCCCCGGCGGATGCCGACGAGCACGTCGACGCCCGGGGTCGCTTCGTCCTGCCCGGTGGCGTCGACGCGCACTTCCACCTCGGGATCTACCGTGACCTGACGGCCGATGCCGAGTCGGAGACGACCTCGTCGCTCGTCGGTGGCGTCACCTCGGTGCTCTCGTACTTCCGCACCGGAAGCCACTACCTCGGGCGCTCGGGCCCCTACCGGGAGATCTTCCCGGAGGTCCTGGCACGCGTCGAGGGGCACGCCAGGACGGACTTCGGCTTCCACCTCGCGCCGATGAGCGCCGAGCACGTCGGGGAGATCCCGTTCCTCGTGGAGGAGCTGGGCGTCTCGAGCTTCAAGTACTACATGTTCTACAAGGGCCTCAACCTGGCCGCCGACAGCCGGGACGCGGCCAGCTACACGATGGCGGACGACTACGACCTCGGGCACCTGCTCACGATCATGGAGGAGGCGCGCCGTGCAGGCGGGCCCGGCCGGCGCGTGTCGGTCAGCCTCCACTGCGAGCAGCCCGAGCTGCTCAGGATCTTCATCGAGCGCGCGCAGCGGGACCCCTCGCTCTCGGGGCTCGCCGAGTACTCCGCGGCGCGACCGCCGCTCGCCGAGCGCCTCGCCATCGAGGAGGCGGGGGTGCTCGTCGACGCGACCGGAGTCCCGGCGAACCTGCTGCACCTCTCGAGCGAGGTCGCGATCGACGTCGTGCGCGACCTGCGCCGGCGTCACCCGTCGCTCGACGTGCGCGCCGAGACGACCGTGCACCACCTCGTGCTCGCCACCGAGGACCTCGAGGGCAAGGGCCTGGGCGGGAAGGTCAACCCGCCGATACGCACCCGGCGCGACAACGAGGCGCTCTGGCGCGCCGTGGTCGACGGGTCGATCGACTGGGTGGCGAGCGACCACGCCTGCTGCATGGAGGCCGACAAGGGCGACGAGCTGTGGCCGGCGCTGCCCGGGTTCGGCGGGACGGCGCTCCTCTACCCGGTCCTGCTCTCCGAGGGCCACCACCGACGCGGTCTGCCGCTCGCGAGGATCGCCGAGGTCGCCGCGGCACAGCCGGCCAGGGCGTTCAACCTCTTCCCCCGGAAGGGGACGATCGCGGTCGGCTCCGACGCCGATCTCGCGGTCGTCGACCTCGAGCTCGAGCAGCACGTCACGCCGGAGCTCCTCCGTTCCGCCCAGGACCACACGCCCTTCGAGGGGGCGCGCGTCAAGGGGTGGCCGACGACGACCATCCTGCGCGGTCAGGTCGTCTTCGACAGGAATGAGGTCACCGCTGGCTGGCCCGGTCGCTACCTGCGGCGCTGACGCGACGGCCGAGGACCGGGCGCCGGTCTCCCGATGGCGCGTCCCCCAGGGACGCGTACCGCCGGGTCCCGCGGCGGGGGGACGCCTGCCGCCGGCTCAGGTGCCCGGCGGTGGTGGCGGGGTCGGCCCGTAGGCGATGGCGAAGCCGTCGGCGTTGGCGTCGGGGGACGACGGCGTCGACACGACGCGGCCGTGCTGGACCATGAGGCCCGCGTCCGACGCCGCGGCGCCGGCGACGAGGCCCGGTGGGCCGCCGTTGACGAGGGCGTCGTCGAAGCTCGTCGTGCCGTAGTCGGCGAGCGGGGCGAGCCGCGACGTACGGCCGTTCACCGAGAGGGCCGGGTCCTCGACGATCCACTCCGCGGAGGCCCCCGCGCCCACGTGCGAGATGCCGGTGGCGGTCCCGCTCACGCCGGTCGTGAGGTCGGCCACGGTGACCGTCCAGGTGTCGGCCGAGGTCTCGACGATCGACGCCTGGACGCGATCGCCCGGGCTCACGGTGAACGAGCAGGCCGAGCAGCTGAGCGTCGTGAACGGCTGCTCGGCGAAGCCGGCCTCGTTCGTCGTCCACCACACGGCGTCGTGCTGGGCGCCCCGGTAGTAGTCCTGCTCGGTCCCGGTCTGGATGAGCTCGCCGTTGTCGAAGCCGTCGATGCCGACCCACGCGGCCGAGTACGTAGCGCGGCGGCTCGGTACGAGCGTCGGCACGGTCCAGGACGCGCTGACCGAGGTGTAGGGACCCGCGGGCCCCGTGGCGGGCGTGACCGCGTAGCCCGACCAGTTCGACGAGGTCCAGCCGTAGTAGTTGCCGCCGTAGGCGAGGGGGAAGGTGAGCGCCGGCGCGTGGCCGCGGTGGCCCGGCGGCACGAGGAGCCGGACCGCGGGCAGCGCGGGCGCGAGGCTGCCGCCGAGGAGGAGGCCGCCCAGTGCGAGGAGGACTGCCTTCGTACCCGCCAGGCTGCGAGCACGCATTCCGGAGCGTCTCATGGGCCGCCTCCGCGTTCGAGGGCGCTTCGCGCGCCGCCGCCTATTGTCCACGCTGGCGCTTCGACTGTCTACGTGCTGCTGCCGACGTGCCGTCCCGGTTCTCCACGTCCGCGCGTGCCGGCGCGCGCGACCAGGCGGCGGATTCGAGGGATCCCATGGGATTCTGGTCTCGGAGCGCCGAGGAAGGGTGCGGCCCGCTCTCGGGGCAGGGCGCGCTCCGCGGCCGTGGTGCTACCTCGCTGCCCTCGATGGCCACCTCGTCGCCCGAGACGCCCGAGGCGTCCCGAGACTCGAGCGTCGATCGGGGTCAGCGGTCAGCCGGCGAGAAGGGTCGTTCGCCCCTGGGGGGGCGGCGCGGCCGCTCGTAGGTTTGGTCGCGGACGGCTCGGGACAGCGCCTCGCGCGCGAAGCAGTGACCGGGAGCCTGGAGCCGACCGAGCCATTCGGCCGTCGTCCTCGGCGTTGAGGTGGGTCATGAAGGTCCTCGTCGCTGGCGCATCTCGTCGCGGCTCGACCGAAGAGATCGCGCACGCGATCGGCGACGTACTGCACGCTCGCGGCCTCGAGGTCCCCGTGGCCTCGCCCGAGGCGGTGGGACCGCTGTCGCCCTTCGACGCCGTCGTGCTCGGGAGCGCCGTGTACCTCGGCCACTGGCGCCCGCGATCAGGCTCGCCCGGCGCGTCGGAGCGGAGCTGCCGGGTCGACCGGTCTGGCTCTTCTCGAGCGGACCGGTCCGCGACCCGACGCGCCGGCTCGTCCAGCAGATGGGCAGCGGTCCGGCGGACCTGCCGTCGGTGCTCGCGGCCACTCGCGCTCGCGAGCACAGGACCTTCCCCGGCCGGCTCGATCGGCGCGACCTTCGTCGCTCGGAGCGGGCTGCGCTCCTGGTCTTCCGGGGCGTCGAGGGGGACTTCCGGGACTGGGAGGCCGTCAGGGCGTGGGCGAGTTCGATCGCCGACCGGCTCCTCGCGGGGACGCCAGCGTGAACCGACCGGCACCGCTCCCTCGGACCAGCCGGACCGGCGCGGGTGGTGGTCGCTCGGCGGCTTTCGTCGCCTCGTCGTGACGGCCCCAGGAGGTGACCAGATGGCCGAGTCGTACCCAGTTCGCCTCGACGGACGGCTCGACGAGCCGCTCCACCGCGTCCTGTGGCTCGTCAAGTGGGCGCTCCTGATCCCCCACTTCCTCTGCCTCGCGGGGCTCTGGCTCGCGACGACGGTTCTCACCATCGTCGCAGGGCTGTCCATCCTCGTCACGGGCCGCTACCCCCGTCGGATCTTCGACTTCAACGTCGGTGTGATCCGCTGGACGTGGCGTGTCTCGTTCTACGGAATCGGCGCGTTCGGCACCGACCGCTACCCACCCTTCAGCCTCCGCTCGGACCCCGGCTATCCGGCGGACTTCCACGTCGAGCGCCCCGAGCGGCTCTCGCGGAGCCTCGTGCTCGTGAAGTGGTGGCTGCTCGCGATCCCGCAGTACGTCGTCGTGGCGGTCCTCGTCGGCGGGCTCGGCTTCAGCAGCGACGGCGCCTGGCGGATCGCTGGTGGCGGCGGCGTGATCGCGCTCCTGGCGCTCGCGGGCGCGCTCGTCCTCGCCTTGACCGGTAGCTACCCCGTGCAGCTCTTCGACGTGACGATGGGCCTCAACCGCTGGTGCTACCGGGTACTCGCCTACGTCGCGCTCCTCAGAGACGAGTACCCGCCCTTCCGCTTCGACGGCGGCGGGACGGACCCAGGCACCCCGCTCGAGCCGAAGCAGCTGCCGCTCGCAGCGTGAGGAGCGGCGAGGGGAGGTGGCCTGCCATGGCCCACGTCTGCGGGGAGGTCGTCATCGAGCGCGACCGGGTCGAGGTGTTCGACTTCGTGGCCGATGTCCGCAACGAGCCGCGCTTCAACCCCCGGATGACCTCCTGCTCTCTGGAGACCGACGAGCCCATCGGCGAGGGCAGCCGCTTCCGGGCCACGTTGCGCCTCCTCGGGCGCCGCGTTCCACTGATGGTCGAGCTCACCGCCTACCGCCGGCCCCATCGGCTCGCCTCACGCTCGTTCGCGCCGGGCATGCGAGCCGATGGTGAGCTTCGCTTCGAGCGCGACGGCCGCCGGACCCGACTGAGCTGGTCCTGGGAGGTGCGTCCGAGCGGCTCGCTGCGGCTCCTCGACCCACTCGTCGCTCGCCTCGGCGATCGCCAGGAGCGTCGGACCTGGGGGAGCCTGAAGTCGCTGCTCGAAGGGCGGGGGTCGGACATCGCCGTCCGCCCGGCGGGGCGCGCGCCGTCGCCGAGCGCGGCGAGCGTCGTCTCGCGTGGCATCCGCAGGGGACGGTGGCCTCGGACCCCCGCGGCCGAGGCGCGGCCCGGCAGCATCGCCGAGGCTGCGTACCACCGGCTGGGTGGGCGCGACCAGTGGGTGGCGATCCACGGCAGGGACGCCGCGAACCCACCGCTGCTCTTCCTGCACGGCGGGCCTGGGTGGAGCGAGACGTGGCTCTTCCGCCGCTTCAATGCGCCCCTCGAGGACACCTACACCGCCGTCTACTGGGACCAGCGGGGAGCCGGCAGGTCCTACGACCGAACCGTGGACCGGTCGTCGATGACGGTCGAGCAGCTCCTCGCCGATCTCGACGAGCTGGTCGACAGGGTGCGCGACCGCCTCGGCGCACCGAAGGTCGCCATCTTCGGCCACTCGTGGGGCTCAGCCCTCGGCGTGCTCTACGCGGCGCGCGCTCCGGGCAAGGTCTCCGCCTACGTGGGCTGCGGGCAGATCGGCGACTGGCCGGCAGCAGAGTCCGCCTCCTACCGGCTGGCACTGGCCGAAGCCAAGCGCCGCGGCCGCCGGCGGGCGGAGGCCAAGCTCCGGGCGATCGGGCCGCCGCCCTACGGCGCCGACGCCGTGTTCGTCGAGCGCGCCTGGTCGCTGCGCCTCGCAGGCGGCTTGCGGCCGCGCACGCTGTGGGGGATCGGACGCGCCGTCCTCGGGGCCGAGGAGCTGTCGCTCGCCGAGCTGCCGCGCGCCTGGCGAGGCTTCCGCTTCTCGATGGAGGCGATGTGGCAGGAGGTCTCGCGCCTCAACCTCGTCGAGCTGGTCCCCGCCCTGGACGTGCCGGTCTTCCTCCTCTGCGGCCGCCACGATCCCTGGGTCCCGGCGACCACGAGCGCGGCCTACTTCGACGCGATCCGAGCGCCGGCGAAGGAGCTGGTGTGGTTCGAGCACTCGGGCCATGAGCCCTTCGTCGACGAGCCAGGCAGGTTCAACGCCACGATGGCCGGTCGTGTTCGCCGCGCGCTCGTCTCGGCTGCCCCGCGCCGAGCTCGGCCGCGCTGACCGTCGGCCGCGTCGTCTGTGCTCGCGGGCGGCTCGCCGGCGGCACGTGGCGCGGCGTCCGCCGCCAGGCAGCCGCGCCTCGCGGGCGAGACGGCGGGGCCGGTCACCACATGCCCTTGCCGTTCGGGACCTTGAGGACGAGCGGGACCACGAGGAGCGAGACGGCCGCGAAGACCAGGAACATGCGGGCGAAGGCGATCCCGTTCCCACCCTGGCGCGCGACGAGCGCCGTGATGATCGAGATGGCGAGGATGCCGCCGGACTGCCGGAACATGCCGCGAAGGCCGGTGATGGCCGCCGCGTCCTTGGGGGCGAGGGAGAGACCGGCGTTGGTGAGCGCCGGGTTCCCCACGCCGACGCCGAGACCCATGACCGCCGTGCCGAGCGCGAGCCACCCGTAGGTGGAGCCGAGCATCGGGCGGGAAGCGACGAGCAGCAGGCCCGCAGCCTGGACCGCCATGCTGAGGGCGATCGGCACGCGGTAGCCGGTGCGCCGCAGCGCGACGGCGGCGAGGACGGAGGTCGCGAGCATCCCGACCGCCCGGGTGGTGAGCAGCGTTCCGGCGCGCAGCGGGTCGAAGCCGTAGCGGTCCTCCGCGTAGAGGGGGATCATCGTGGACACGCCGAGCGCGCAGAGGCCCCACGCCAGGTTGATCACGTTCAGGAAGCGGAACTCCTGGGCGGCGAGGAGCCGTAGCGGGAGGATCGGGACCGAGACGTGGCCGGACCGCCGCACGAACGCGACGGCGAGCCCCCCGGCGAGCGCGAGGGGGAGGAGGAACGGTGCCGACCACGGGCTCGTCGATCCGCTCCCGAGCGTCGTGACCGCGACCATCGCCGCGAGGAGGAGCGCGCCGAGGAGGAGCGCTCCGGGCAGGTCGGGCCGCGCGCGCCGGAGGGGCTCGATCCGTGGCAGCCGGCGCGCGGAGAGCGCGACGAGGCCGATGCCGATCGGCACGTTGATGAAGAAGATCTCGCGCCAGGACGCGTAGGAGACGACCAGGCCGCCGACGATCGGCCCGATGAGAACGCCGAGCGGCAGGATGCTCGAGAACAGGGCGATCGCGCGGTCGCGGCCCTCTCCGAAGCGGTCCGCGATGATCCCGGTCGCCGAGGGCATGATCGCGCCGCCGCCGAGCGACTGCACGAACCGGAGCCCGATGAGCAGGTAGATGTCGACCGCGAGGCCGCACGCGAGCGATGCGGCCGTGAACAGGGCGACGCTCGACAGGAAGACGCGCTTTCGGCCGAGCAGGTCGCTCACGCGCCCGGCGACCGGCATCGTCATCGTCTGGCCGAGCATGTAGACGGTGAGCGTCCACCCGGCGACGTCGACCGAGGCATGCAGGGAGTGGCGGAGGGTTGGGAGCGCGGTGGCCACGATCGTGCCGTCCATCGAGGCCATGAAGAGCGCCACGGAGACGAGCGCGAACAGCCGCCAGCGGGCGCTTCGCCCGAGGACCTCGCGGCCCGGGGTGTGGGCCTCGCCGGGCCCCTGAGCCGCGAGGGGCGGCTCGGGCTCGTCCGGCGCGCCCGAGCCGGCGGCTCGGGTCGAGGGGATCGTCGTGCGAGCCGGCGCGCCGTGCGCGTCGTGCGGCGGCGGTTCGATCACCGCCGCGCCGGGGCCGGGCGCAGGCGCCGACGCCCGCGCGCGCTGCCGAGCGCGGTCCACGCGGACGCGCCGGACCGCTGGCCCCCCGTGACGGCGTGATCGGGCACCTCGCACTCTTTCTAGCCCATTGCCTCGCGCGCCGTCGTCCCCACGTTCGCTCGGTGCTCCGCGGCTCCCACCGGGCGCGCGTGCGTGCCGCTGGCGCCAGCGCCAGGAGGGACCGCGGGCGACGGTGCGCGGGAGGTGCCTCTCGGGGCCCTCGACCGGGGCGGTCGCGTGACGGATGCGCCGGGGCGGGCGGCCGCGTCGGACGCCGCGCAGCCTGCCGGGCGTCCCGGGCGTGCGACGCCCGGCACGGGATCCGCGTGCTCGCGGCGGCGAGGGGGCGTCGGCGCGGATCGCCGCGCTCGTCAGTAGGTCCCGGTGCCGGAGGCGGTGGAGCTCGGTTCCGACGGGTGGCTCCGGCGCAGCCGCGTCGACCTCGAGATCGAACACCTCCTGTCGTGCAGCCGTGGCCAAGGCAGGGGAGCGGGCGCGCTCGAGCTGCTCGCGGACCCTGCCTGCTCCGGATCGGACACGCACGCCCGGACTCCTCATCGCCGTGCTCGGCGCGCGGCGCGAGGTCACGGATCGAGGCTTTGCTGAGCGCTCGCCAGGCGGGCAGCACCGGCGAGCGCGTCGCGCCGAGGCTGCTCGTCTCGATCGACGTGTCGGGGCGGTGCGACCACGCGCTCGGGGCGCAGAGCGCCGACACGAACCTCGCGATCGACGCCGAGGCGGCGGCCCCGCCCGCCTCCGTCGGTGACGTGGGGATCCCGGCCGACTGGCGCCAGGCGGTCGACTCGTCCGCCGACGCGCTCGAGCGCGCGATTGGCGCTGCGCCGGCGGCGGCGATCGGGAAGCGGACCGCCGGGTCCAGCTCGTCCGTCCTGCCCACGGGTGCCGCCGGCCGACGCTAGCATCGCCCGCGTCGCGCGCTCCTCGGGCTTCGGCCCTGCGCTGCAGCGCGCCGTGAAGACGGAACCGAGCCGATGGCACGGGAGACCCGCGGGCCGGCCCTGTGGTGGTCGCGCCGGCCTCGGGGAGCGGTCGGGTCGGCCCGGCGTGCGGGTGGAGGGACCGGAGGACGAAGCCATGCGCATCATGACGATCGACCACGCAGGACGGGCCGAGCCGGTCCTCGTCGGCCAGGGAGGGTCCCTCCTCCCGCTTCGCCCGATCGGCTTCCAGTCCGTGCGCGCCCTCGTCGAGGCGGGCCCCGCTGCCTGGGCGGACGTCCAGGCCCGGGCCGAGGGCGTGCCGGCGCTGTGCAACCTGCAGGACTCGACCTGGCGCGCCCTCGCGCCGTTGCCCGACCCGCCGCGCAACATCTTCTGTGCCGGGGTGAACTACCGCTCCCACTTCGACGAAGGAGACCGACCCGAGCAGACGCGCCTGCCGGAGAGCCCGGTGATCTTCACGAAGCCCTTCACGGTGCTCGTCGGCGACGACGCAACCGTCGTCATCGATCCCGCCGTCACGACCCAGGTCGACTGGGAGGCCGAGGTCGCCGTGGTCATCGGCATCGGCGGCCGCAACATCCCCGAGAGCGAGGCCTTGTCGCACGTCTTCGGCTACTCGCTCGCCAACGACGTCAGCGCCCGGGACCTGCAGCGTGCCGGCGGGACGATGTCCCAGTGGTTCAAGGGGAAGTCGCTCGACGGCTTCGGTCCGATGGGGCCGGACATCCGCACGCCCGACGAGCTTGCCGGCAGGGACCCCGAGACGATCAGCGTCGAGCTCCGGGTGTCCGGCGTCCTCAAGCAACGCTTCTGCGTTCGCGACATGGTGCACCCGATCCCCAAGCTCATCTCCTACCTGAGCCGGGGCATGCGCCTGCTGCCCGGCGACATCATCTTCTCGGGCACCGCTTCGGGCGTGGGGCTGTGGCGCAAGCCGCCCGAGTACCTGCGCCACGGGGACGTCACCGTCATCACGTCGCCGCAGCTCGGGGAGCTCCGGACGCGCTTCGTCGTCGCCGGCGAGCCCGGCGTGTGAGGAGCGCCGAACCCGCGCCCGAGCGCTCGGCGGCCACGAAGCGGCGCGTCGCGGCCGGCGCGTCTCGAGCCTCGTCGGGACGGTCTCGGTCCTGCCGCGCCCGACGCCGGGGCCGGCTCGGCTGCCGGTGCGCTGGCGTCAGCGGCTCTCGCGAACGCCACGCGCTCGTCGGTGCCATCGTCGCCACGGGTGCCGAGGCCGCAGCGAGGCGAGGGCGGCTGACGCCGCCGCTGCGCCACCGACGAGCGACCTCGTGCCCGGCGCAGCCGGCCCTCGAAGGTCGCGTCCCAGGGACCGCGGGCGCTCTGCCGCAGGGTCGCGTCGCCGCGTCGGAGGTTCGTTCAGCCCGGTCGGCTCCCCGCGGGCGCGAAGCCCCGCTCGGAGAGGAAGGCGACCACCTGGTTCAGCGCGTCGCGCAGCAGGGGGTTCCCGCGACCGTTGAAGAACCCGTGCGGCGCATTCGGGTACTCGACGAGCTGGCAGTCGTTGCCGGCACGCCGCATCGACGCGCAGAAGCGCCGTGCGAGCCCGACCGGCACGAGCTCGTCCGCCTCGCCGTGCAGCACGAGCGTCGGCGGTGCCCCCGGCCGCACGCGCTCGATCGGGGAGAGCTCGCTGCTGCAGGCCGCGGCCGCGTGCAGGGCGGCGCGCAGGGCCTCGTGGCGTCCCCGTGGCGCGCGGGCGACCCGCCGCGCGAGGTCGGCGACGTCGAGGACCGGGTTGAAGAGCACGAGGGCGTCGGGTCGATCCGTGCGCGTCGGGTCGCCGGCGGCGTCGTCGGCGAGCGCGCAGCAGGCCGCGAGGTGCGCGCCGGCCGAGCCGCCGCCGACGGCGAGCCGCGCGGGGTCGGCGCCGAGACGCCGGGCGTTGCGCCTCGCCCAGCGGATCGCCGACCGGGCGTCCGACAGGGTGTCGTGGATGGTCGTCGAGCCCGAGACGAGGCGGTACGCGGCGGTCGCGGCCAGGAAGCCGAGGCTCGCGAGGTGCTCGCACTGGGGCCGGAACTGCTCCGGCGAGCCGCCGACCCAGCCGCCGCCGTGGAAGAAGAGGATGGCTGGTCGCGCCGGGCGTGCCGCGTCGTCGCCGTGGAGCTCGATCGCGAGCGGCCTCCCGTTCGCCGTCTCGTAGATCTCGGTCCTCATCGTGGTCCCTCGTCGAGGTCGGCGGCTGGGTCCGGGCGAACCCCTCGGATCTCTCATCCGCTTTTCACGCCTTGACAGCGCAAGCGCCCGTGAAACTAGAGTAATCATCAGATGTCTATGCGGCGAGCATGACCTCCGACCTGCGCCCGAACCTCATCGTGGTGATCGCCGACGACCACCGCGCCGACGCGTCCCGCTGCTACGGCGACCCGCAGGTGCGCACCCCCGAGATCGACCGCCTCGCTGCCAGAGGCGCGCGCTTCACCACGGCGCGCTGCCAGGCGGGGATGAGCGCCGCCATCTGCGCGCCGAGCAGGGCCTGCCTGCTCACGGGCCGGGAGCTCTTCGCCGCGACCCGCTCCGTCGATCCTCTCGACGGCGTCGGCACCTGCGACATCGCCGACGACGCGCCGACGCTGCCGGAGCTCCTCTCCGCTGCCGGCTACTGGACCTACGCCGTCGGGAAGTGGCACAACGGCAGGGCGTCCCACGCGCGCAGCTTCGACGGCGGCGACGCCCTCTTCTTCGGCCGCATCACCGACCAGTGGGCGCTGCCGATGTGGCGGTTCGACCCGACCGGCCGCTACGAGGAGCGGGACGCCGAGGTGCGCAGGGGGTTCTCCACCGAGATCTTCACGGACGCGGCGACGAAATTCCTGCGCGACTACGAGGGCGACGACCCGTACTTCCTCTACGTCGCGTTCACCGCGCCGCACGACCCGCGGACCCCGCCGAAGGAGTACGCGGACCTGTACGACCCGGACTCGCTCGAGCTCACGCCGGACGTCATGCCGAGGCACCCGTTCGACAACGGCGAGCTCGAGATCCGAGACGAGCTGCTGGCGCCCTGGCCACGCACGCCCGAGATCATCCGGCGGCACCTCGCCGACTACTACGGCATGATCTCGCACATGGACGCGTGCATCGGCGAGATCGTCGCCGCGGCCGACCAGCGCGGGGACCCGCGGCCGACCTACGTCGTGTACACCTCCGACCACGGCCTCGCCCTCGGTCGCCACGGCCTGCTCGGCAAGCAGAACTGCTACGAGCACTCCCTGCGCATCCCGCTCGTCATGGTCGGCCCCGCCGTCGAGGCGGGCTCGGTCCGCCACGAGCTCGTGAACCACCAGGACACCTTCGCGACCCTGGCGGCGCTCGCCGGGATCGAGCCGCCCCCTGGCGCTCGCCGCTCGAGCCTGCTCGGCCCCGGGCCGCACGGCCACGAGTGCAGCTACGCGGCGTACAAGGATGTGCAGCGCATGGTCTGCGACGAGCGCTACAAGCTCATCGACTACCACCGCAGCGAGGCCCGCGGCGTCGGGGAGGAGCGTCGCCAGCTCTTCGACCTCGAGCAGGACCCCTTCGAGCTGCACAACCTCGCGGGAAGCGACGAGCTGGCCGACGTCGAGGCGCGCCTCGAGCGGCAGCTGCGCGAGCTGCAGGTCCGCCTCGGCGACCCGCTCGCCGCCCGGTCCGTCACCTCGTGACGGCGGTCGGCGCCCGGGTCGAGCTCGGCCCCACGCGCCGCGGCGCGCCGTCGACCGCGCCTCGCGCGGACGTGCCGGTGGTGCGGCCCGCGGCGCCGACCGCCTCGCGCCCCATCCACGTCATGGCGAAGCCGACCGGCGCGATCTGCAACCTCGACTGCTCGTACTGCTTCTACCTCGACAAGGAGTCGCTCTACCCCGGTGGACGGTTCCGGATGGGCGACGACGTCGCCGAGCTCTACCTGCGCCAGATGCTCGAGGAGCGGCGCGAGCCGGTCGTCACCCTCGCGTGGCAGGGCGGCGAGCCGACGCTGATGGGCCTGCCGTTCTTCCGCCGGGTCGTCGAGCTCGCACGCTCCCTCGCCCGTCCGGGCCAGCGCATCGAGCACACGCTGCAGACGAACGCGACCCTGCTCACCGCCGAGTGGGCGGCCTTCCTCGCCGAGCACGACTTCCTCGTCGGGGTGAGCATCGACGGCCCTCCGGCGGTCCACGACGCCTACCGCCTCGACAAGCGCGGGCGGCCGACCTTCGAGCGGGTGGCCCGCGGCCTTCGCCACCTGCGCGCCGCCGGCGTGCGCTACAACCTGCTGTGCACCGTGCACCGGGAGAACGAGGACCGGGCCCTCGAGGTCTACCGATTCCTGCGCGACGAGTGCGGCGGGCAGTTCCTGCAGTTCATCCCGATCGTCGAGCGCGTCCCCGGCGGCGCGTCGGGCGTCTCCGAGCGCTCGGTGACGCCGTCGGGCTGGGGGCGCTTCCTCTCGGCGGTCTACGACGAGTGGCTGGCGCACGACGTCGGCGAGGTCTTCGTGCAGAGCTTCGACGCGGCGCTCGCGTCCTGGCTCGGGCTCCCCGCCGGCGTCTGCGTCTTCGACGAGACCTGCGGCTACGCGGTGGCGCTCGAGCACAACGGCGACGTGTACTCCTGCGACCACTTCGTCGATCTCGAGCACCTGCTCGGGAACATCAGACGCACGCCGCTGCGCGAGCTCGTAGCGTCTCCAGCGCAGCGACGCTTCGGCGACGACAAGCGCGACGGCCTGCCCGCCTACTGCCGGCGATGCGACGTGCGGTTCGCGTGCAACGGCGAGTGCCCGAAGAACCGGTTCACGACGACGCCGGAGGGGGAGGCGGGCCTCAACTACCTGTGCGCCGGCTACAAGGCCTTCTTCCACCACGTCGACGCGACGATGCGGATCATGGCGGACCTCGTGCGCGCCGGGCGGCCCGCTGCCGACGTCCGCTCGGTGCTCGTCAGCGCCCCCCGGAACGCGCCGTGCCCGTGCGGCAGCGGACGCAAGGCCAAGCGCTGCCACGGGCGGTGAGCCGGGCGGGGCGGGCACGGGCGCGGCCTTCGCCGGCGGTGCGCCCCCAGGTGGGTCGGGCGTGACGGCCGGCGCCGGCCGTGCCCCGCTCCTCATCGAGCAGGTCGCGGTCGAGCTGCGCGAGCTCCCGCCCGAGCCTCGGTTCCGCTGGCGAGCGGGCCTCCCCGGCTCCGAGGGCCCGGCGGTCGGCGGGATCCTGCGGATCTGCAGCTCGGACGGTGCCGTCGGGCTCGCGCCGACGCGCCGCGGGGCGCAGCTCGCCGAGCTCGTGGAGCGGCGGCTGCGGGACGAGCTCGTCGGCCAGGACGCGTGGCAGCGCGAGCTCCTCTGGCATCGTCTGTGGGAGCTCGACCGGCGGGAGCAGATCCCGAGCCACCTGTTCGGGCTCGTCGACGTCGCCCTCTGGGACCTCGCCGGCAAGGTGCTCGACGCGCCGGTCCACCGGCTCCTCGGCGCCTTCCGCGACGCCATCGCCGCGTGCGCCAGCACCGTGACCTACGACACCGACGAGGAGTACCTGAGCGTCGCCACCCAGGCCGTCGAGGCGGGTTACCGCGCCGTCAAGGTGCACGGCAGGGGAGACGCCCGCCTCGACGCGGCCCTGTGCGCCCGGCTGCGCTCGCGCCTCGGCGACGGCGTGCCGCTCATGTACGACGCGTCGGGGGCCTTCGACCTCCCCGACGCCGCCTACCTCGGGGCCGCGCTCGCCGACCTGGGGTTCGTCTGGCTGGAGGAGCCGATGCGCGAGCACAGCGTCACCGCCTACCGCCTCCTCGCCGAGCGCGTCCGGGTGCCGCTGCTCGTGGGCGAGACGTCGGCCGGCGCGCACCTCAACATCGCCGACTTCCTCGCGGCGCGGTGCGCGAGCTACGTGCGCACCGGCGCGACCTTGAAGGGCGGCGTGACCGGGGCGATGCGGATCGCGCACCTCGCGCAGTCCTACCTCGTGCGCGCCGAGGTGCACCAGAGCGGACCCGTCAGCCGGCACCTGTGCATGGCGATCCCGAACACCACCTACTACGAGTCCCGGGTCATCGGCCCGGCCATCGAGCGCGAGCCCGGCGTTGGCCCTGACGGCCTCGTGCGTGCTCCGTCGCTGCCCGGCTTCGGGTTCGAGGAGTTCCTCGACTGAGGTCGTGCACCCGGCCCGATGCCGCTCGTCTCGCGCGCCGCCGCCCTGCGCCCGAGGCGCAGGGCGGCGGGGACCGGCGAGCGAGGCGGCGACTAGCGGGCGAAGTCCGAGGGCTTCGCCCCTGACTGGATCAGGTACTTCTTCATCAGGGCCGAGACGTGCCCGTAGTGCAGCAGGAAGCTGATCTGGCGCTTGTTCTGCTGGTACTCGCGGGCAGCACCGTCGATCGGGGCACCCATCGCCTTCGTGGCGATCTGCATGTACTGCTTGAGGCCGAGCGCATTGAGGCCGGCGAGGTAGCTGTTCCAGTCGCGGGGCAGCGACTTGGAGCCGGTGATGAAGTAGCCGAGCCACTCGCTCACGTAGGCGTCGATGTTCGCCTGCTCGGTGTTGAAGGTCGACTCCTCCGAGAGCGGCACCCAGATGTTCGAGCCCGGGAACTCCTGGGGAGGCTGGTGCCCGAGCATCGCCAGGTCCACCTCGAGGTCGAGGAGCGTGTTCAGGCCGTTCTTGCTGTAGGGCGAGGCAGCGGCCTGCAGGTTGCGGTAGAGGGCGGAGTTGTCGTAGATGCCGAACTGCTGCCAGCCGCCGTTCTGGAGCGTCCCCGACGAGAAGAGGGTCCCGGTGTCGTTGTTCCAGCGGGCCTGCAGCCCGGTCTCGCCGCGCTGGCCCTTCTTCGCCGGCGTCCAGTACTCGCCCGGGGGCCCGTAGTCGGCTCGCTGGTTCCCGTCGAGGGTGAAGATGTTGTTCACCAGCTTCATGAGGGCGATCGCCTGGGCCTTCGAGGCGTGGTTCGTGATCGCCATCGTGAGCCCGCTCGAGAGCGTCTGGGGCTCGAACGAGATCGACTGGACGCCGTGAGGTCCCCGCAGCGGCGGGAGCATCACCCACTGCTGGTCGCCCGTGTAGTTCGGCACGTCCTGGGCGATGTTCGAGATCGCCGCGACGCCGAGGTCGTTGCGGGCGACGAGACGCGCCACCGCCGTGTTCGGCTGGGTGAGGACGTCAGAGCTGAAGAGGCCCTTCGAGTACAGGGTGTGGAGGTACTCGAGCCCCTGCTCCCACCCCTTCGTCGCCGGCGCGAAGTAGGTCTTGTTGTTCTGGACGTCGATGAGGTTGCTCCCCGACGAGCCGGCCGAGGACACCTCGACGGGGTTCTGCTGGAGCGGGACGAACGAGTTCATGAGGAAGACGACCATGGAGGTCCCGTAGCCGGTCGTGGAGCCGGCGAGGGGGACGAGGCCGTGGTCCTTGAAGACCTCGAGGACGTGCTCGAACTGGGCGGTCGTCCTCGGGAGGTTGAGGTGGTACTGCTGGAGGTACTTGACGTTGATCCAGTAGTCGTAGGGCGCGAGGCAGTGCTCGCAGCCGTTCACCGGCCCGAGGGCGTAGATCTTGCCGTTCGGCCCGACGACCTTCTCCCGGTAGGTGGGATCGGTCTGGATCGTGTGCCACACGTTCGGCGCGTACTTCTTGATGAGGCCGTTGAGCGGGATGAGGAGGCCCTGGGAGCCCCACAGCTCCGCCTCGTCGTTGGTGATGTTGGCGTTGAAGAGCGCGTCCGGGTAGGCGCCGCTCTCCATGAGGACGGGCTCCTTCTGGCTGACCGTCGTCGACGGGACCAGGTCGGCGTTGAAGGTGATGCCGAAGGTCGACTTCACCCACTGCGTGTACCAGTTAGTGTTGAAGTTGGCCATCGACGTCGACGCGCCACCGAAGATCGAGATCGTCACCGGCGACGCCGTGTGCGCCCGCACCGAGGCGCCCGCCGCGGCGTTGCCGCCGACGAGGGCGACGGCGAGCACGGCGGCTGCTGCCGCGGCCTTGCTGCGAAGACCCATCTGCTCCCCCTTGGCTCAGTTGCCCTCGTGGCCGCGTCGCCGAGGCGGTGGAGCGATCCGAGGATCCCGTCCGCCGATGCCGCGCGTCCACGAGGCGCGAAACATCGGATGAGTGTGGCGCCGCGCCGGCGACCCTGTCAAGTCCTCGGCCGGCGCCGGCGCTGTCGGCGGGCACGGTCGCGGCGCGCCGCCCCGCATGCCCGACCGTGCGCTCCGGCGCCGGGCGCGACCTGCGGCGAACGATTGCGGGGCGAGCGCCGTTCGTCGTGTGGGCGCACGAGGGCGTCGGGCCAGCGCCTCGCCGTGCGAAATACCTGGTCAGCATGCATGGCGGCGGTGCCGAGCGCGCCGCGCGTCGCGCGCGTACGCTGGGGCAGCGCGGCGCATCGCCGTGGGGGCGCTCGCGCCGGCGCTCTGTCCGGTGGAGCAGCTGCGGGGGGATCGAGGAGTTTGACACGCGCTCGAGGAGCGCTCCATCATGACAGTCATCGGATGTATCGTCGGGCCAGGCGAGCGATCCCGGCGCCGGGGGCGTGACCAGCCGGTGCCGTGCTCCGCGGCGCGCGACCGCACCGGCGTCGAGGCCGGAGGGAGGGGGAGGTGGTGATCTCGACGTCGCGCAGACCGGTGACGGCGCGCGCCGAGGTCGCCGGGCCCGCCGCACCTGGCTCGCGGCCTCGCCGGCCGTCGCGCGCCCGGCGCGCGCTCAGGCAGGTACGGCGCCACTGGCAGCTGTACCTGCTCGTCCTCCCGCCCCTCGCGTTCCTCGCCGTGTTCCACTACGAGCCGCTGCTCGGCGCGCAGATCGCGTTCCGCAACTACAACCCGACGCAGGGCATCTGGCACAGCCCCTGGATCGGGCTGCAGGAGATCCGGTCGTGGGTCGACAACCCGGAGTTCTGGCCGGTGATGCGGAACACGCTCTCGGTCGGCGTGTACTCGCTGCTCGTCGGCACGCCGTGCACGATCATCCTGGCGCTCGCGATCAATGAGCTGCGCAGCCCGAAGGTGAAGAAGTTCGTCCAGACCGTGACCTTCTTCCCGTACTTCATCTCGGTCGCGGTCCTCGTCGGCATCATGCAGCTCGTCCTCGCGCCAGGGACGGGGCTCGTCGCCGAGGTGGCGCGCGTGCTCGGGTTCCACTCGATCCCGAACGTGCTCGCGTCGCCGACGGCGTTCGCATCGCTGTACGTCTGGTCCGGCGTGTGGCAGACGACCGGCTACGGGGCGATCATCTACCTCGGCGTCCTCACCTCGGTCGACCCCGAGCTCTACGAGGCGGCGCGCATCGACGGGGCCTCGATCCTCCAGAAGATCCGCAACGTCGACCTCCCGGCGATCATGCCGACGGCGATCGTGCTCCTGATCCTGTCGCTCGGGAACATCCTCACCGTCGGCTTCGAGAAGGCCTACCTGCTCCAGAACTCGCTCAACCTGTCGACGTCCCAGGTGATCTCGACCTACGTCTACGAGGCCGGGCTGACGCAGGGCGCCTTCAGCTTCGGGACGGCCGTCGGGCTGTTCAACTCGGTGATCAGCCTCGTCCTCATCGTCATCGTCAACGCGGCGGCCAAGCGCCTCTCGGGCTCGAGCCTGTACTGAGGAGGACGCGCCATGCTCTCGAGCCTTCCCGTGATCGGCCGCACGGCGTCTCGCCGCCGCGCCGGGCGCGCGACCGGCGCCACGGCGGTGAAGCTCTCGCGTGGCGACCGGGTCACGCTCGCGGGGATCTACGCCTTCCTGGCCTTCGTCGTCGTCGTGATCGTCTTCCCCCTCCTCTACGTCGTCGCCGCGAGCTTCTCGTCCTACGGCCCCGTGCTCTCCGGCAACGTCTGGGTCTGGCCGGTGCACCCGACGCTGTTCACCTACGAGACCATCTTCCACTTCCCCGAGTTCTGGCAGTCGTACCTCAACGCCATCATCTACACCGCCGCGAGCACGGCGCTGTCGGTGACCCTCTCGGTGATGCTCGGCTACCCGCTCTCGCGCCCGGGGTTCGTCGGCAAGCGCCTCATCACCTTCCTCCTGCTCTTCGCCTTCCTGTTCAGCGGCGGCATCATCCCGCTCTTCCTCCTCGTGAAGTCGCTCGGGATGATCAACACGCGCTGGTCGATGATCCTCCCGACGGCACTGTCGATCTTCTCGGTGATCATCGCCCGGTCGTTCTTCGTGAGCTCGGTGCCCGACGCCCTCGTCGAGGCCGCCGAGGTGGACGGCGCCTCGGACTTCACGATCCTGCGCAAGATCGTCCTGCCGATCTCCAAGCCGATGCTCGTCGTGCTGGCGCTCATCTACGGCGTCGTGCAGTGGAACAGCTACTTCTACGCCCTCATCTTCCTCAACTCCCAGAGCCTGTACCCGCTGCAGCTCGTCCTCCAGCAGGTCCTCGTGCTCGGCCAGCTCTCGCCGGACCAGATCTCGAACCTCACGCCGAAGGACGCGAACGAGTTCGAGGCACTCTCGACGCTCATCAAGTACGCGCTCGTCGTCGTGAGCACCTTGCCGATGGTCCTCATCTACCCCTACGCGCAGCGCTACCTCGTGAAGGGGCTCCGTGTCGGCTCGCTCAAGGGCTGACACGGCCGTGGCGAGCGCGCAGCCGCCGGGCGCGGCGCCCCCGGCCCGCCCGAACGTGGTCGTCGTCCTCGCGGACGACATGGGCTGGGGCGACCTCGGCTGCTACGGGGCGACGAAGATCCCGACGCCGGCGATGGACCGTGTTGCCGCCGAGGGCGTGCGGGCGACGGACTGC
>DATGLP010000005.1 GCA_035294085.1 Acidimicrobiales bacterium
ACCTCGCCCGGCCTCGGCCTGAACGAGGTGATCGCGCCGGGGAGCGCCGCGGCGCCGAAGGTCACCACCTTCGTCATCAAGCCGACGAGGACCGGCACCTACGGGTGGTACTGCGCGACGCCGTGCGACGCCTGGGCGATGATGCACGACGGCTTCATGCGCGGCGAGCTCACGGTCGTGTGAGGGCGGGTCGCCGAGGGCCAGGCGGGCGCTCGTAGGCTGGTCGGGTGGACGGTGCGCCGATCACGATCGCCATCGCCGATGACCACGCCCTCGTCCGGGAGGGGACGCGCCAGCTCCTCGAGCGCCACGGCGACCTGCAGGTCGTCGCCGAGGTGGCTCGCGGCGACGAGGTGCTCGACGCCGTCCTCGCGACTCGCCCGGCCGTGCTCCTGCTCGACGTCCGCCTCCCGGGGGCGAGTGGCATCGAGGTGCTGCGGGAGGTACGCGCCGCGGCGCCCGAGACGCGCGTCGTGATGCTCAGCGCGTTCGCCGACCCCGACTACGTCGGCGCCGCGCTCGCGGCCGGCGCCGCGGGCTACCTCCTCAAGACGGCGCCCGCCGGCGAGGTCGCCCAGGCGATCCGCGCCGCGCACGCCGGCTCGACGGTGCTCGACCCGGCCGTCTCGCGCGAGCTCGTCGCCGCCCCGCCCCGCGCCGAGGCCGTCGAGCTCAGCCGGCGCGAGGCCGAGCTCGTGGCCCTCGTCGTCGAGGGTCTCGCCAACAAGGCGATCGCGGCGCGCCTCGGCATCTCCCGGCGCACCGTCGAGGGACACCTCAGCCGGCTGTTCGCCCGTCTCGGCGTGGCGACGCGCACCGAGCTCGCTCGCTACGCGCTCACGCACGGCCTCGTGAGGGGCGCCGAGCCGTGAGGCGCCTCCGGGCTGCGCTGGGGCAGCTCGCCGCGACGAGGCGCCGCCCCGGGCTCGCCCGGTGGCTGCCGCCGGTGCGTGACGCGCGCTTCTGGGTCGTCCAGGCGCTCGTCCTCGGCATCTTCCTCCTCCACGAGCTCGTGACGGGCGAGCTCGGGATCCCGGCCGTCGCCACCGTTCCCCACGCCGCCGTCGACTCCCTCTACCTCGCCCCGGTCCTCTACGCGGCGCTCAACTTCCCGCGCTCAGGCGCCGTCGCGACGGCCGCCTGGGTCACCGTCGTCGTCGTGGGCGACTTCGTCAGCGAGGTCGGGTTCCTGAGCGAGCGCTCGGCCGTCGACCACCTCGTGTTCCTCGTCATGGTCGACGTCGTCGCCGTCTTCGTGAGCGCTCGTATGGCTGCCGAGCTCGCTGCCCGCCGCGACGCCGAGCGCGCGAGCGCCGTGGCGCGCCTCGCCGAGTCGCGCTATCGCGTCCTGTTCGCCGCCAACGCGAGCCCCGTCATCGTCCTCGACGGCGCCGGCACGCTGCTCGAGGCGAACGAGGCGGCCCGCGCGCTGCTCGCGCCGGGCGGGCGCGAGGCGACGCCGATCGAGGGCCGCACGCTTGCCGAGCTCCTCGGCGCGCCCGTGGCGGCGAGACTCGCCGACGGCGGCGATCCCGTCGCGCTGCGCGTCCAGGAGGGCTACGAGGTGCTCGTGCGGCCCCGCCGCAGCGTCGTCGCCCAGGACGGCGGGCCCGACTTGGTCCAGCTCGTCCTCGACGACGTGACCGAGGAGGCGCGCCGGCGCCAGCGCGCCGAGGCCTACGCCGCCTACGTGCTGCGGGGGCAGGAGGACGAGCGGGCGCGGCTCGCGCGCGAGCTCCACGACGACACGATCCAAGAGCTCGTCCACCTCTGCCGCCGACTCGACGCGGTGGCGGCAGAGGTGCCGCTCGAGGCGGCGACGCTCGCCTCGCTCGACGAGGTGCGGGTGCTCGCCGAGGCGATCGTCGCCGAGCTGCGTGACATGGCCCGGGGGCTGCGCCCGCCGGCGCTCGACGACCTCGGGCTCGCGGCCTCGCTGCGCCGCCTCGCGGCCGACGTCGCGGGGCGGTCCGGCCTCGCGGTCGAGACCTCGATCGACGAGGCCGCCTGCCGGGGTCTCGGCGACGACGTCGAGCTCGTGCTGTTCCGCATCGCCCAGGAGGCGATGAACAACGCGGAGCACCACGCCCGCGCGCGGCGCGTGTCACTGCGCGTGCGCGCCGTCGGCCAGGCGGTGCGCCTCGAGGTGCGCGACGACGGCGTCGGCTTCGAGCGGCGCGACGCGCACGAGGCGAGCGGCAGGTTGGGGCTCCTCGGCATCCACGAGCGTGCCCGCCTCGTCGGCGGGACGGTCGAGATCGACTCGGCCCCCGGAAGGGGCACGCGCGTCGCGGTCGCCGTGCCGGTCGCGCGCCGGCGCACCGCTCGAGCGGCGAGGGCCTCGGCCGGGGCGGCGCCCCCCGCTACGGCGCCGGCTCGGCGGGCGAGCGCCGGCGCGTCTCGATCCAGCGCCTGAGCCCGGCGGCGTTCGAGTGGATGCCGTTCAGCGTCTCGGCGCGCTCGCGCGCCTCGGGGTCGAGACCTGCGAGGTCCTGGCCGAAGCGCGCCGCGAGGGCCGCGGCGATGTCGGCGCCGGCCTCGTAGGCGCGCACTGCCTCCTCCGCCCAGGCGTTCAGCGTCGCCTCCGCCTCGTCGAGCAGGGTGGCCGGGTCGACCGGCACGAGGCCGTAGTGGGCGAGGGCGATGCCGCCGGGCTGGAGGGCGGCGAAGCGACGGAGCGAGGCGAGCGCCTGGTCGAGGTCGAAGTCCGCTGGCGGCGTGGCGGGCCGGAGGACGCCGCCGGCGGGGAGGCGCACGCCGACCGCGTCGCCGGCGAACAGCAGGCCGCTCGAGGGGTCGAAGAAGCCGAGGTGGTGCTTGGCGTGCCCCGGCGAGTCGACCGCCCGGAGCGCCCGCCCGGGGGCGACCTCGAGCGCCTCGCCGTCGGCGAGGACCCGGATGCGCTCGGGGGCCGTCGGTGTGAGCCGCCCGTAGAGGCGGTCGAGGAGCGGGCCGTAGACGCGCTCGGCCGAGGCGACGAGGCGCGTCGGATCGGCCAGGTGCCGTGCGCCGAGCTCGTGGACGTAGACCGTCGCGCGTGGGAAGGCCGCGGCGAGGTCGCCCACCCCGCCCGCGTGGTCGAGGTGGATGTGCGTCACGGCGATGCCCGCGAGGTCGTCGGGACCGACGCCGAGGGCCTCGAGCGCGGCCCGGACGGTCGGGACCGACGTCTGGCTGCCGGTCTCGACGAGGACGGGAGCGCTCCCCTCGATCAGGTAGCCGGCGGTGGTCTCCTGCCAGCCGCCGAGGAGCGTGTCGATCTCGACGACGCCGTCCGCGAGACGCCTCAACGCGACGCCTCCGGGAGGGGCGCGAGGTCGATGACGACCTTCACGTCCTCGTCGCGCCGCGCGAGGGCGTCGCCGAAGCTGCCGAGGGGGACGCGGCGGGTGACGAGCCGCTCGAGCCAGGCGAGGTCCGCCGCGGCGAGCGCTGCGGCCCCCGCCTCGTAGTGGGTTCGGTTGGCGTTCACGGAGCCGAGGACTAGCCGGTTCTCGAGCACGAGGGAGCGCCCCAGGCGACCGCCGTCGAGCTCGACGCGCTGGCTCGGGGGGCCGATGCCGGTGAGGCAGGTCACCCCGCCGTTCCCGGTCACCTCGATCGCCTCGAAGACGAGGTCGGGCAACCCGGTGCACTCGAGGACGACGTCGGGCTCCTCGCACGCCTCGGCGAGCGGCCCCTCGTGGTAGGCGGCGCCGAGCCGGGCGACGAGCTCGGGCTTGAGGCCGCCGGCGACCCGGTCGACGACGTGCACCTCGAGCGAGCGCTGCACGGCGAGGAGCGCGGCGAGCAGGCCGATCGGTCCGGCACCGACGACGAGGACCCGCCGTGGGTGCCAGCTCGACCGCCGCCCGGCGGCGTCGATCTGCTGCCAGGCCTTCGCCACGATCGTCGTCGGCTCGAGGAGGACGCCGAGGCGGCCGAGCTCGGGTGCGACGCGGACGAGCGCGTCGGGCTCGGCGCGGTAACGCTCGCGCAGGAAGCCGTGGAGCTCCTTGATCCCGTGCTCGCGGTAGCGGCCGTTGCGGCACGCGTCCCACTCGCCCGCCGCGCAGGCGTAGCAGGGCACCGGGTCGGGCCGCCGCACGATCCCGACGACGAGGTCGCCGGGGCGCACCCCGGCGCCCGGGGGCGCCTCGAGGACGCGCCCGAGCGACTCGTGGCCGAGGACGAGGTGGTCGTCCCCCGCGGGCGGGCTGCCGTACTCGCCGGCGACGATCTCCTCGTCGGTTCCGCACACGCCGACCGAGAGCGTCTCGACGAGCACGGCGCCCTCGCGCGGGTCCGGCTCGGGCAGGTCCGCGATCGCGGCGGAGCCCGCCGTGCCGGGGACGACGGCGAGCGCCCGCACTACGAGCTCCGCTGCGCGGGGCGGCGGCCGACCCGCTGCACGCCGCCCGCCGCGCGCCCGGCGACGCGGCGCAGCACCGGCACCCGCCGGCCCTCGAGTCGGGCCCGGTGGCTCGTCCCCTCGGTGAAGGCGTCCTCGCGCGAGAGGTTCACGGCGCTGTTGACGAGGGAGATGTGGGAGAAGGCCTGCGGGAAGTTGCCGACGAGCCGCCTGGCGACCGGGTCGTACTCCTCGGAGAGCAGCCCGAGGTCGTTGCGCAGCGCCAGCAGGCGTTCGAAGAGGGCGACCGCCTCGTCCCGCCGTCCGATGAGCTCGAGGTTGTCGACGAGCCAGAACGAGCAGGCGAGGAAGGCCCCCTCGCGCCCGGTCAGCCCGTCGACGTCGGACGAGCGCTCGGTGTCGTAGCGCAGGACGAAGCCGTCGTGGGTGAGCTCTCGCTGGATCGCCTCGACCGTGCCGACGACGCGGGGGTCGCTCGGCGGCAGGAAGCCGACGAGGGGGATCATGAGCGTGCTCGCGTCGAGGGTCTTCGAGCCGTAGTAGGCGGTGAAGGTGTTGCGCTCGGGGTCGTAGCCCCTGGCGAGCACCTCGGCGTGGATCTCGTCGCGCAGCGTGCGCCAGCGCTCCACTGGCCCCTCGAGGCCGAACTGCTCGACGTCGGCGACGGCGCGGTCCATCGCCACCCAGGCCATCACCTTCGAGTGGGTGAAGTGGCGGCGCGGCCCGCGCACCTCCCAGATCCCGTCGTCGGGCTGGCGCCAGCCGTCCTCGAGGAAGTCGAGGATGGCCCGCTCGAGGTCCCACGCCGGCCCGCTCTCCATGCCGCCGCGGCGGGCCTCGTGGAGGGCGGAGAGCACCTCGCCGTATACGTCGAGCTGGAACTGGCCCGCCGCGGCGTTGCCGACGCGCACCGGGCGCGACCCCTCGTAGCCCGAGAGCCAGTCCACCTCCCACTCCTCGAGGCGCCGCTCGCCGGCGGGGCCGTAGAGGATCTGCAGCTTGGAGGGCTCCCCGGCGACGGCGCGCAGCAGCCAGTCGCGCCAGGCGACCGCCTCCTCGTGGTAGCCGGCGGCCATGAGGGCGCTCAGCGTCAAGGTCGCGTCGCGCAGCCAGCAGTAGCGGTAGTCCCAGTTGCGCGAGCCGCCGAGCGTTTCGGGCAGCGAGGTCGTGACGGCGGCGACGATGCCGCCCGTCGGGGCGTAGGTGAGCGCCTTCAGCGTGATCGCCGAGCGGATGACCGCGTCGCGCCACGGGCCCTCGCGCGCCGTCGAGCGGCTCGCCCAGTCCTGCCAGTAGCGCTCGGTCGCCTCGATGGCGTAGCGGGCGTCGAGCGGGCGCCCCGGCGCGCCGTGCGACGGGTACCAGGAGAGGACGAAGGGGGCGACCTGGCCGCGCTCGAGGGCGAACTCCGCCACGGTCGTGAGCCCTTCCCCGCGGGTGTGCACCGGCGTCCACAGCGAGAGCGCGTCCGGCCCCGCCGTCATGGTGAGCAGGCCGTCGACCCGCCGCACCCAGGGCACGGTGTCGCCGTAGTTGAAGCGCACGACGAGGTCCATGCGCATCTCGACGCGCCCCGCCAGCCCCTCGACGAAGCGGACCACCTCCGGGTGGTCCTCGCGCACCGGCATGCAGTCGACGATCCGGACGCTGCCCTCGGGCGTGGTGAAGTCGGTCTCGAGCACGAGCGAGTCGCGCCGGTAGCGGCGGCTCGAGGCGAGCAGCGGCGGGCCGCTGCCCGGTGGCGGGCTCGCCTTCGGGGCGAGGCGCCAGAAGCCGTTGCGCTCGCTGCCGACGAGGCGGGCGAAGCAGGCGCCCGAGTCGAAGCGGGGCAGGCACAGCCAGTCGATCGAGCCGTCGGCGCCGACGATGGCGGCCGTGTGCGTGTCGCCGATCAGGCCGTAGTCCTCGATGCGCAGCGCCACGGGGACATCATTGCCCGTCGGGCGCGCCCGCGCCGGCCACGTCAGCTCGTGCAGCCCTGCGTGCTCACGGGGCGCGACGCGTCTCGCGCCTCGCGCACGCGAAGCGCCACGCCCGGCGAGGCGAGCGCGTAGCCGACGTCGGGCTCGGTCGCCGAGCGGGAGAAGACGACGCCGATCACCTCGCCCGTCGGGGTGACGAGCGGCCCGCCGGAGTTGCCCGGGCGGACGAGCGCCTGGAGCTCGTAGACGGTGCGCACCGTGAGGTGCGTGTCGTAGATGTCGCGGCCCTCGGCGGCGAAGCGCGCCCGGATTCCCGCCGCGTCGGCGGTGAAGGCGCCCCCGCCGGGGTAGCCGAGGACGACGGCGTCGCTGCCGCGCTCGACGAAGTTCCGGTCGATGGCGAGCGGCCGGAGGTGCAGGCCGCCCACCCGGAGCAGCGCGAGGTCGAAGCGCGGGTCGAAGAGCACCGGCTCGGCGGCGAGCACCCGCCCGGACGGCTCGACCACGGAGATCGAGCGCGTCCCCGCGACGACGTGCGCGTTCGTGACGACGAGGTCCCGCGCGGCCGCGAAGCCAGAGCCCTCCTGTTCCTGGCCGCAGCCGAGCGCCACCACCTTCACCGTCGACGGGCCGGCCGTCGCCATCGCGGCGCGCACCGCGGCGAGCGACGGCATCGTGACCGGCGCGACCGACTCGGGGAGGATGTTGACGAGGACCTGGGGGAAGCCGCTCGTCGACAGGTAGCGCTCCACGGTCGCGAAGGCGTCGGGGACCGGCGGCATGACGCCCTCGACGGCGCGCACGATGCGCGACCGCTCGATCTGGCGAGCGACGGGCGCGAACCCGCTGTTGACGAGGATGGAGGCGAAGAACCAGGAGACGACGAGCGTGCCCGCCACGGCGATGAGCGCCCCGGCGAGCTGGTCCAGGCGACCGATGCGCCGGCGCCTCAGCGCCCGCCAGGCGCGCGTCCCGAGACGGCGCCCCACCCCGCCGCAGATCGCGGCGGGCACGAGCAGGAGGACGAGCGCGACCGCCGTCTTCGTGAGCTGGCCGGCGACGTGCGGGCCGACGAGGAGGACGAGGGCGACGCCAGCCGCGAGGCCGAGGAGGAAGCCGGCGAGGGAGGCGAGCTGGACGGCCGCCCCGAGGCGCAGCCCGTGGGTGGCCGCGCCGATGGCGACGGCGATGATGATGATGTCGAGGAGGTCCACCTAGGACGTCGGGCCGGAGCCGCCCGTTCCGGCCTCGACCGGCAGGACCGGCTCGATGCCGAGGTCCGCGTAGGTGAGGAGGCTCGAGTAGGCGATGCCGCGCGCCCGGATCGCCGGGCCCGCCACCTCGCCCCGGTCCAGCAGGGCGAGGGCGTGGACGACCCGACCGCCGGCCGCCTCGACTGCCTCCACGGCCTCGAGGGCCGAGCGCCCGGTCGAGGCCGTGTCCTCGACGACGACGACGCGTCGCCCGGCGACCTCGGCGCCCTCGACGCGGCGGCGGCTGCCGTGGGCCTTCTCGGCCTTGCGCACCGAGAACCAGCACGCCCCGGTGACGACGGCCACGGCGTGCGCGATCGGGTCGGCGCCCATCGTCATCCCGCCGATCGCGTCGTAGCCGACCCCGAGGCCCTCGAGGTGCGCGGCGACCGCCTCGGCGGCGAGCCGCAGATCCGCACCGGCGGCGAGCGCGGCGCGTAGGTCCACGTAGTCGTGGCTCAGCTGGCCCGAGGAGAGCCGGAAGGGCTCCGCGCTGCGGCGGTGGCCGAGCCGACGCACGAGGTCACGCAGGTCCGCGAGCCGCGCGGCCTCGCCGGCCGACGCCAGGTCCCCCGCCACGGCTCCATGGTAGGGGCGGGCGGCCACCCCGTCGGCGCTACCCGGTTCGGCGCGAGGCGACCAGGGCTAACGTCGTGTCGATGCTCGGGTCCCGAGGTACGCGCCGCTCGGCCTGGCTGCGTCGCGCCCGCAGCGCGGGGAGGGATCACGGGCTCGAGGCCGAGCCGCTGCGCCTCGAGCGCGCCCACCGGGACGTGCGCGGGGGCGGACTGCGCGCCGCGGTGTTCGGCGTGAGCGACGGCCTCGTCTCGAACGTCTCGCTCGTGCTCGGGACCGCCGGGGCCCACCCCGGTGCCGGCGTCGTCCGCCTCGCCGGGCTCGCGGGGCTGCTCGGCGGCTCCTTCTCGATGGCGGCCGGCGAGTACGTCTCGATGCGGGCCCAGCGGGAGGCGTTCGAGCGCGAGCTCGAGGTCGAGCGGGCCGAGCTGCGCGAGCAGCCCGAGAGCGAGCGACGCGAGCTCGAGCGCATCTACCGGCGCCGGGGGATCGACGCCGAGACGGCTCGCCGGCTCACCGACCAGCTCATGGAGGACCCGGAGGTCGCGCTCCGGACCCACGCGCGCGAGGAGCTCGGCATCGACCCCGACGCCCTCGGCTCGCCGGTCCAGGCCGCCGCGTCGTCGTTCGCGAGCTTCGCCCTCGGCGCCGTGCTCCCCCTCGCCCCCTTCCTCGGCGGCTCCTTCGGGACGGCGGCGGTCGTCGCCGCGATCGTCCTCACGGCGCTCGCGGCCCTCGCGGTCGGCGCTGCGCTCGCCCTGTTCACGGCGCGCTCGAAGCTCTACTCGGCGCTGCGCTCGCTCGGCATCTGCGCGGTCGCCGGGGCGGTCACCTACGGCGTCGGGTCGCTCGTCGGCGTGGCGGCGTGACGCGCCGCGAGGGACCGGACGCCGGCCCGCCGCTCGTCGCGCTCGTGCGCCACGCTGCCGCCGTCGAGCGCGCCGCCTGGCCCGACGACGACGGCGCCCGCCCGCTGAGCGAGCGCGGGCGCCGGCAGGCCGAGGCGCTCGCGGCCCGGCTGGCGCCCGGCCTGCGCCGCGTCCTCTCCAGCCCGGCGCGCCGCTGCGTCGAGACCGTCGAGCCGCTCGCCCGGCGCGTGGGCGTGCGCGTCGAGACGGTCGGCTGGCTCGCCGAGGGCACGCCGGCCGCCGAGGCGCTCCGGCGGCTCGAGGAGGCGGCGCACGCGCTCGCGGGCGGGCGCCTCGCCGCCTGCAGCCACGGGGACGTCCTGCCGGCGCTGCTCGAGCTCGTCGCGCCGGCCGGCGGGCCGCCGCGGCTGGGGACGGCCGAGGTGGTGGAGCTCGAGCTCGCGGCGGGGCACCTGCGGGCGACGCGTCGGCGCGAGCCGAGGTGAGCTAGGGCGCGACGAGCGGCACGCCGGCGGCCTCGGCCCGGGACCAGTCGTCGTCGACGAGGGTGACGCTGCGGCCGGCGCGCTGGAGGATCCCGGCGGCCACGCTCGCGCGGTACCCCGTGGAGCAGTAGACCCAGATCGGCTCGTCGGGGAGCTCGGCGAGACGCTCGGGGAGCTCCCCGAGGAAGGCGTGGATCGCCCCGGCGACGTGCGAGGCGCGCCACTCGTCGGGCTGGCGCACGTCGAGCACGGAGATCGGCTCGTGGCGAGCGAGTGCGGCGCCGAGCGCCCGGAAGTCGACGACGCGGTAGCCGGCGAGCGGCACGGTCGCGGCGGCGGCCAGCTCCTCGATCGCGCCGTAGGCGGCGGAGGGGTCGTCGAGGCCGATCAGCGCGAGGTCCCGGGCCGCGGCGGCGACGTCGGCGGCGCTGGCGCCGAGCAGCGTGAGGCGGGCGCCGTAGGGGACGACCCAGCCGAGGTAGGTGGTGAACGGCAGCGCGTGCTCGAAGCCGACGCTGCCGGCGAGGTGCGCGCTGGCGAACGCCCGCCGGGGGCGGAGGTCGACGACCCACTCCCCGGCGTTCAGCCGCGTGGCGAGCTCCCCGGGCCCGACGGGCCGCGGCGCCCAGCGCGGGAACGGCGGCGGTCCCTTGCGGTTGATCGGTGCCATCGACGCGTAGTAGCGGGGGTAGGGGCCGAGCGAGGCGGTGATCGTGGCCACGAAGGCGTCCTCGTCCGCTTCGGCGACGACGTTGGCGGCGCGCTCGTCGCCGATCGTGGAGCTCGACGCGCCGCTGCCGGGGCTCGAGGCGCAGAAGCTGCCGAACCCGTGGGTGGGCAGCACCGCGACCGTCGGGGCGAGGTCGCGCAGCAGGGCGCGCACGCTGCGGAACTGCGCGCGGGTGAGCGCCTCGGTCCGCGCCGGCGCCACGAGGTCGGTGCGCCCGACGGTGCCGAAGAGGAGGGAGCCGCCGGTGAACACGGCCTGCGGTCCGGTCTCGTCCGAGAGGACGTAGGCGAGGTGGCCCGGGGTGTGCCCCGGGGTCGCGCGAGCCGTGAGCTGCATCGAGCCGACGGCGACCGTCTCGCCGTCCGCGATGCCCTCGTGGTCGAACGCCACCTCCTCCGAGGCGGCGAGCACGTAGCGGGCTGCGCACCGGTCGGCGAGCTCGAGGCCGCCCGAGACGTAGTCGTTGTGGACGTGGGTCTCGAGGACGCAGCCGATGGCGACGCCGGCACGCCGTGCCGCCTCAAGGACCCGCTCGACGTCGCGCTGGGGGTCGACGACCGCTGCGACCGTCCCGTCGTGGGCGAGGTAGGAGCGATCGCCGAGCTCGGGCGTCTCGATCGTGAGGAGCGAGAGCAGCGGGAACCCTCCTTCCGGCCAGGGCCTGTGCTGCCGGCCCGCTCGCTCGCGAGACGCTAGCGCGCCGGCCGTCGGGGTCCGGTCGTGCGCGCTAGGTTGCGCCCGTGGTCTCGAGCCCTGCCCCGGGGCCGCTCGCCCTCGTCGGTGGCGGCGAGTGGCGCGAGGGGTCCGACCTCGACGCCGAGCTCGTCGCGCGCTCGGGCGGGGAGGTGTTCGTGCTGCCCACCGCGGCCGCCTACGAGCGGCCCGAGCGGGCGGTCGCGACGGCGCGCGCCTTCTTCGACCGGCTGGGCGCGAAGGTGGTGCCGGTCATGGCGCTGTCGCGCGCCGACGCCGAGGACCCCGCCGTCGCCGGCGCCGTGCGCGCGGCACCCTTCGTCTACCTGTCGGGTGGTTCCCCCCTCCACCTTCGCTCGGTCCTCAAGGGCTCGGCACTGCTCCACGCCCTGCGCGCCGCGTGGTACGCCGGAGCGATCGTCGCCGGCTCGTCGGCGGGGGCGATGGTGCTCACCGATCCGATGGTCGACCCCCGCGGTGGCGCCTTCACCGTCGGCCTGGGCTTCGTGCGCGACCTCGCGGTCGTCCCCCACTACCGCGGCGAGCTCACCCCGGCGCTGCGGCGCACCCTCGAGCTCGCCCCACCCGCCTGTGCCCTCGTGGCGCTCGCCGAGCAGACGGCGGTGGTGCGCGAGCCGGACGGGACCTGGCGCTCGGCGGGGCCGGGTCCGGTTGCCGTCTACGTCGACGGCCAGCTCGACTCGCTCGCCGCCCTCGCCGGCAAGCCCCTCGGCGACTGAGCCGGCCAGCCCGGGCCGGGCGCTCAGGCGCTCGCCTGCGTGATCGTCACCTTGACGATGCGGTGCAGGACCTTGGGCGTCCCGCTCGGCGAGCCGTCGGCACCGATGCGCTCGACGACGGCCATGCCGCGCACGACCCGGCCGAAGATCGTGTAGTTGGGCTCGGCGTCGAGCGTGCGCCCTCCCCCCGGCAGGACGACGAAGAACTGGCTGCCGTCGGTCGACGGACCGCTCGAGTTGGCGAGGGCGACGGTGCCGGTGCGGTAGCAGTTCCTGGTCCTCGCGCACGACGCCGGCGGGGTGTTCCCGGTGAAGCGGTAGCCGGGGCCGCCCGTCCCGGTGCCGGTGGGGTCTCCCCCCTGGACGACGAAGCCCGGGATCACCCGGTGGAACACCGTCCCGTCGTAGAAGTGGTAGCGGGCGAGGAACACGAAGCTGTTCACGGCGGCCGGCGAGGCGGCGGCGGGCATCGAGATGACGAACGTGCCGACGTCGGTCACGACGGTCGCGCGGTAGGTGGCGTGCAGGGAGATGCACCTCGGCGGCGCCGAGGTGAAGGCGGTCACCCGTCGCGACGCCCCGGCCGGTCCGGTCGGCGGGCACGTCGGGGCGGCCGCGGCCTTCGGGGTGGCCGTGCTCGTGGTCGCGTGGTTCGCAGCCGTCTTCGGCTTCGCGCCCTGCGAGACGAGGACGATGATCCCGACGACGATCCCGGCGACGACGAGCGCGCCGGCGAGGCGGCGGAGCGTCCGGACCCGCCGGCTCCGCCGGGTCTCGGCGGCGCGGCGCGCCTCGCGCATGGCGCGCTGGCGCGCTCGCTTCTCGCTCGGCACGCTCCGAGAAGGTACCGGCCGCCGGGGGCGCTGTCGACGCGGCGGGAGGCGATCGCGCAGCTAGCGTGTGGCCGTGGCGCTCACCGTGCAGAAGTTCGGCGGCTCGTCGCTCGCGGACGCCGAGCGCATCCGCGCCGTCGCCGACCACATCGCCCGGACCCGGCGCACCGGCGAGGACGTCGTCGTCGTGGTCAGCGCGATGGGCCGGACGACCGACGACCTCCTGCGCCTCGCGCAGGACGTCAGCGCGCTGCGCCCGCCGCGCGAGCTCGACATGCTGCTCACCGCCGGCGAGCGGATCTCGATGGCGCTCGTGTGCATGGCCCTCGCCGAGCTCGGCGTGCCCGCCGCCTCCTTCACCGGGAGCCAGGCGGGGATCATCACCGACGCGTCGCACACGAAGGCGAGGATCCTCGAGGTGCGCCCGGAGCGACTGCGCGAGGCGCTCGAGCGCGGCGTCGTGCCCGTCGTCGCCGGCTTCCAGGGGGTGTCGCTCGACCGTGACGTCACGACCCTCGGCCGGGGCGGCTCCGACACGACGGCGGTCGCCCTCGCCGCCGCGCTCGGGGCCGATCGCTGCGAGATCTACACCGACGTCTCGGGGGTCTTCAGCGCGGATCCACGCGTCGTACCGAACGCGCGCCGCCTGCGCCACCTCTCGTTCGAGGAGATGCTCGAGATCGCCGCGACCGGCGGGCGGGTGCTCGCGCTGCGCTCGGTCGAGTTCGCCCGCAACCACCACGTTCCGCTCCACGTACGCTCGAGCTTCACCTGGGAGCCGGGGACGTGGGTCACCGAGGAGGACCCCACCATGGAGCAGCCGATCGTGTCCGCCGTCACGAGCGACACCTCCGAGGCGAAGCTCACCATCACGCGGGTGCCCGATCGGCCCGGCGTCGCGGCCTCGCTGTTTCGCGGGCTCGCCGACCGGCTCGTCAACGTGGACCTGATCGTCCAGAACACCTCGCACGAGGGCATGACGGACATCTCCTTCACCGTGGCGAGGTCGGAGCTCGAGGCCGCGATGGCGGTCGCGCAGTCCCTGGCACCGGAGATCGGCGCCTCGTCGGTCCTCGTCGACGAGAACATCGCCCAGGTCTCCGTGATCGGCGCCGGCATGCGGACGCACCCGGGGGTGACGGCGCGGATGTTCGAGGCACTCGCGGCCGAGAAGATCAACATCGAGATGATCTCCACGTCCCCGATCCGCATCTCGTGCGTGATCGAGGGCGGCGCTGCCGAGCACGCCGTGCGGGTCCTGCACCAGGCGTTCGAGCTCGGCGACTGAGCGGGCCCGCGGGAGCCGGCCGAGGGCCGGCGGTTAACCTCTCGCTATGCTGATCGCGGTCTTCGGGGCGACCGGCCAGGTGGGCGGCGTGATGCGCTCGATCCTCGTCGAGCGCAACTTCCCCCTCGACGGCGTCCGCTTCTTCGCGTCGGCGCGATCGGCCGGCCGGCTGCTCGAGTTCGACGGCGAGGAGGTGCCCGTCGAGGACGCGGCGGGCGCGGACTTCCGCGGGATCGACATCGCCCTGTTCTCCTGCGGCAAGGCGGCATCGCTCGAGCTCGCCCCGCGGGTGGCGGCGGCCGGTGCGATCGTCATCGACAACTCCTCGGCCTGGCGCCTCGATCCCGACGTTCCCCTCGTCGTCCCCGAGGTCAACCCGCAGGCGCTCGCGTCGATCCCGAAGGGCATCGTCGCCAACCCGAACTGCACGACGATGGTGGCGATGCCGGTCCTCAAGCCGCTCGCGGACGCGGCGGGTCTGCGCCGGGTCGTGGCGTCGAGCTACCAGGCCGTGTCCGGTACCGGGGCGGCCGGCGTCGCAGAGCTCGACGAGCAGGTTCGCGCCGTGGGCCCGAGCGCGCGGGCCCTCGCCTTCGACGGCGCGGCGCTCGACTTCCCCCAGGCGAAGGTGTTCGGCGCGCCGATCGCCTTCAACGTCGTCCCCTTCGCCGGGGCGCTCGCGCCCGACGGGTCGGGCGAGACCGACGAGGAGCAGAAGTTCCGCAACGAGAGCCGGAAGATCCTCGGCCTCGACAGCCTCGCGGTCGACTGCACCTGCGTGCGCGTCCCGGTGTTCACGGGCCACTCGCTATCGCTGCACGTCGAGCTGGCGTCGCCGCTCGCGCCCGAGGAGGCGCGTCGCCTGCTCGAGGACGCGCCCGGCGTGGAGGTCGTCGACCTCCCAACCCCGCTGCAGGCCGCCGGCCGGGACGCCACCCTCGTCGGGCGGATCCGGCGGGACCCGAGCGTGGAGCACGGCCTCGCGCTCTTCGTCTCGGGCGACAACCTGCGCAAGGGCGCGGCGCTCAACGCCGTGCAGATCGCCGAGGCGCTGCTGGCGAGCCGCGCTCAGTAGGCGCGGGCGAAGTAGACCCGGCGTCCGTACGCGGCCGGCTTGCCGCACGCGACGCAGTGGCCCTCCTCGGCCGGCGCGTCGAGGGGGACGCAGCGCGGCGTGGCCGAGGTGACCTCCTGGATCTTCGCCTCGCAGGAGGCGTCGCCGCAGTGCGGTGCGAGCGCGAAGCCGGCGGCGACCGCGTCGACGAGCTCGTCGAAGGTGTCCACGACCCGGGTGCGCTCGTCGCGAAAGCGCGTCGCGCGCTCGAGCAGGGCAGCCTGGATGGCGTCGAGGCGGGCGAGGACCGCGGCGACCGCCTCCTCGCGCCGCACCGCCTGCTTCTCCCCGCCCAGGCGCTCGGCGACCGTCACCGTGCCGGCCGCGAGGTCGCGCGGGCCGAGCTCGAGGCGCAGCGGGACGCCCCGCAGCTCCCACTCGTTGAACTTGAAGCCTGGCGAGAGGTGGTCGCGCTCGTCGACGCGCACCCGCACGCCCGCCGGCTCGAGCTCGGCCGCGAGCGAGCGGGCCGCGTCGATGCTGCGCCCGAGCTCCGGCCCCCGCCCGATCGGCACGACGACGACCTGGTAGGGGGCGAGGCGAGGGGGCAGGATGAGCCCCTTGTCGTCGCCGTGGGTCATGATCACGCCGCCGACCATCCTCGTGCTCATCCCCCACGAGGTCGTCTGGCACCACTCGAGCGTGCCGTCGGCCGTGGCGAAGGTGATGTCGAAGGCGCGAGAGAAGTTCGTCCCGAAGAAGTGCGAGGTCGCCGCCTGCAGGGCGCGTCCGTCGCGCACGAGCGTCTCGAGCGTGAGGGTGCGCAGCGCCCCGGCGAAGCGCTCGCTCGGGGTCTTGTCGCCGGCGACCACCGGCATCGCCGCCACGTCCCGGGCGACCTCCTCGTAGAGGCGCAGCGCCGTCATCGCCTCCGCGACCGCCTCGGCCTCGGTCGCGTGGGCGGTGTGGCCCTCCTGCCAGAGGAACTCCGTGGTGCGCAGGAACAGGCGCGGTCGCAGCTCCCAGCGCACGACGTTCGCCCACTGGTTGATGCGCAGCGGCAGGTCGCGATACGAGGTGATCCAGCGGGAGAACATCTCGCCGATCACGGTCTCCGACGTCGGGCGCACGACGAGGCGCTCCTCGAGCTCGTGCCCGCCGGCCTGGGTCACCACGGCGAGCTCGGGGGCGAAGCCCTCCACGTGGTCCGCCTCGCGCGCGAGGTGGCTCTCGGGGATGAAGAGAGGGAAGTAGGCGTTCTCGTGGCCGGTCGCCTTGATCCTCTCGTCGAGCTCGGCCTGCAGCAGCTCCCAGATCCGGTAGCCGTAGGGGCGGATGACCATCGTGCCGCGCACCGGCCCCCGGTCGGCGAGCTCCGCCTTCACGACGAGCTCGTTGTACCAGGCCGAGAAGTCCTCGCTCTGGGGCGTTACGCCGTGCTCGTTCGCCCGGGCCATGTGCGCCTTTCGTGCCGTGACCTCGTCGCCCAGCTCGGGGCTGGACTCGGCCAGCGTAGACGAGCGCCCCGCCGCCGCCGGGGGCGCCCTCGCCCGTCCAGGTGGCTCGGAGCACGCGCGCTCGGCCCGGGCGCGAGCCGCCGCTGCGCCCGAGCGCTGGGGGCTAGGGGCCGGCGAGGAGCTCCGAGAGGCGCTGCGCCTGGAAGGACCGCTCGGCCGTCGCCGCGGCGGGTCCGGCGCGCTCGAGGACGGCCTGGCGCGCCCGTGCGGCTGCCTCGCGTGCCGTGCGGGCCGCGGGCTCGTAGGGCGACGGGCGCTCGGCGAGGGGGACGAGCGGCCCCCACGGCGTCGACACGGTGAAGAGCGAGGCCGTCCCGCCGGTTGCGTCGGGCGGGCCCGCCTCGGACGCTCGCTCGCGCACCTCGACGTAGCGTGGCAGGGCGAGGTGGCGCAGGGACTCCACCGCTGCGAGGACCGCCTCGGCGACCGAGGCGAGGGTGGCCCACGCCGGGTCCTCGAGCGCGTCACGCGCCCGCTCGTGGTCCTCGCCGAGGAGCGCGAGGGCGAGGTCGCCGACGAGCTCGCCTTGCCGGCGAAGACGCCGCGCCGAGGCGAGGCGGGCGAGGAAGCCGAGGTGGTCCTCGGCCTGCGTCCCCGCCGAGGCGACGACCTCGCCGGCCTCGGCGACGACGTCGCCGAGGCGCGACCCGTCGGGCAGCACGGCGTCGGCCTCCTCGCCGAGGGCGTGCGCGGCGCACTCGAGCGCGAAGCGAGCCGCCCGGGCGTCGTCCCAGGGCGTCGCTGCGACGAGGCGCGCGGCGCGGGCTTCGACGTGCGCCTCGTCGTTCGCGAGGACTTCGCCGGTCGCCTCGGCGCGGAAGATGCGGCTGTCGAGCGCGTCGAGCAGGCCGGGCGGGCGCCAGAGGACGAGCGGCGCGTCGGCTCCCGCTGTCTCGTCGCCCGGGATCGTCCGACCGTCGACCACGGCTGGCAGGTGCCAGGTGACCGGCGCGCCGCCGTGGTGCGAGCGGCCGTCGTGGTCGGTGGCGACGAACAGCTCGTCGGCGGGCATGCGGGCTCCTCGGCTGGCTCCCGGGTCTCTCCGGTGCGCACGAGACTACCGGCGACGCGCCCGCCGAGCCGGGCGATCGGCGGGCGCATGTATATCGTGACACGACTAAAGTGGGCGGCGTGCCGCCCTCGCCCCGCCTGCCCGCGCGCGCTGCCGGCGAGCGATCGCTCGCCGACTTCGAGACCGGCGCGCGCGTCGGGCTCCTCGCGGCCCTCGCCCTCCTGGTCGGCGCGCTCTCCGCCGGGGTCGCCCTCGGCCTGCTCGACCTGATCGGGCTGTTCACCCAGCTGCTCTACGACGGCCGGCTCGGCGTGCGCCTCGTCGCGCCGACGACCAGCCACCTGCACGCCCTGTCGGCCCTCGTGCCGGTCGGGGGCGGCCTCGCGGTCGGGGCGATGGCCTTCTGGGGGTCGGAGCGCATTCGCGGCCACGGCATCCCGGAGGCCATGGAGACGATCCTCGTCAACGGCAGCAAGGTCGAGCCCCGCCTCGCCGTCTTGAAGCCCGTCTCGAGCGCGATCAGCATCGGCAGCGGGGGGCCGTTCGGCGCAGAGGGCCCGATCATCCTCACGGGCGGCGCCGTCGGGTCGGTGCTCGCGCAGCTCCTTCGCCTCTCGGCAGCCGAGCGCAGGACGCTGCTCGTCGCCGGCGCCTGCGGGGGCATGGCCGCCGTCTTCGGCACGCCGGTCGCCGCCGCGCTCTTCGGCGTCGAGCTGCTCGCCTTCGAGTGGCGGCCGCGTTCCGCGGGACCGATCGCGCTCGCCGTCGTCGTGGCGTCGGTGCTTCGCGCCGCGATGGCCGCCCACGGGCTCGTCCGTCCGGCACCGCTCTTCCCCCTCGGCTCGCACGGCTCGCTCGGCGCCGTGGCCGTGGCCGGCTCGGGCGTCGTCGGCATCGCCGGCGCGCTGCTGGCCTGGGTGCTCACCCAGGCCGTCTACGGCATGGAGGACGCCTTCGCTCGGCTGCCCTTCCACTGGGCGTGGTGGCCCGCGATCGGCGGCGCGGTGGTCGGCCTCGGCGGCCTCGTGGACGCCCGTGCCCTCGGCGTCGGCTACGACACGATCGGCGCCGAGCTGGCGGGCCGACTCGGCCTCGCCGCCCTCGCCGTGCTCCTCGTCGTGAAGGGGGTGATCTGGTCGGTCGCCCTCGGCTCTGGCACGAGCGGCGGCATCCTCGCGCCACTGCTCATGCTGGGGGCGGCGATGGGCGGCCTGCTGGCGCCGGTGCTGCCCGGGGGAGACGTCGCGACGTGGTCGCTGCTCGGCATGGCTGCCACGCTCGCCGGCGTGACCCGCTCGCCCTTCACCGCGGTGGCGTTCGCCTTCGAGCTCACCCGCGACACCGGTTCGCTGCTCGCGCTCCTGCTCGCCTGCATGGTCGCCCACGTCGTGTCCTCCGGCGTGCTGAAGCGGTCGATCCTCACCGAGAAGGTGGCGCGCCGAGGGTTCCACGTCGTGCGCGAGTACGGCGTCGACCCGCTCGAGGCGCTCTTCGTGCGCGAGGTGATGGCGACCGAGGTGCTCGTCCTCCGGCCCGACCAGCTCGCGACCGCGGCGCTCGACGCGCTCGCCCGGCGGCCGGAGGCCCGTCGCCAGCGCCTCTTCCCCGTCGTCGACGGGCGCGGCTCGCTGCGCGGGGCGGTCGGCGCCTCTCGCCTCCTCGAGGCGGCGCGCTCGTCGGGGGGCTCGCCCCGGGTCAGCGAGGTGATGGTGCGCCACGTCGTCGTCGCCTTCCCCGACGAGACCCTGCGCCGCGCGGCCGACCGCATGGCCGAGCACGGCGTCGGGGCGCTCGTCGTGCTGCAGCGGCGGACGGGCGAGCTCGCCGGCGTGGTGACCGCCATCGACCTCCTCAAGGCCCGTCAGCGGCTCCTCGTCGAGGAGCGCCGCCGCGAGCGGGTCCTCACCGTCCGGGACGCCCTCGGGGCGGGGCGTCGCCGTCGGTCCCGGCGCCACCGCGCCCGGGCAGCCGTCGGGCGCGCCGCCGGCGTCGATCGCGCCGGCCGGCGTGCGGGCGGCTCGCCGGAGGCGGAGCGGAAGCTCCCGGTGCACGCCAGCGACGCGGGACCGACCTCGGGACCGCCACCTGGGAGCGAGTCGGCGCCGACCGTCGGGCTCGACGAGCGGCCGCCCGCCTAGCGTGCCGGCGTGCGGGCCCGCGTGCGCGGGGGGCGACCGGCCCGCAGCTCGCCTGCGAGGACGCTCGCGCCGGACCGCTCGAGGTCGTGCGACGCGGTGAGCAGCACGAGCCCTCCGCTGTGGGCGAGCAGTCGGAGCTCCTCGAGGAGGGCACCGGACTGCGCGCGCAGCTCCTCTCGGTAGCGGCGGGCGAAGGACGCGAACGCCTGCGGCGTGCCGTCGTCGAGGCGGCGGATCGCCGCGCTGGGGGCCACCTCGGGCAGCCACCGGTCGATCGGGGCCTGCTCGCGGCGCAGCCCGCGCGGCCAGGTCGGGTCGACGAGGACGCGGGTGCCGCCGCCGGACGGCGGCGCGAGCACGTGGCCGACGCGCACCTCGGGCTGCGACCCGTCGTCGGTGCCGGCGGTGGGCACCGTGATCCCCTCCCACAGCGGTCGGAAGCTCTCGGCGAGGCGGCGAAGCTCCTCGAGATGGAGGGAGGAGAGGCGCTCGAGCGCCGCTCGCCCGGTGCGGGTCAGCTCGAGGCGCACGACGCGCCCGTCGCTCGGGTCCCGCCGCCGCTCGACGAGGCCGGCGGCCTCGGCCCGGTCGACGAGCTCGACGGCGCTGTGGTGGCGCAGCAGGAGCGACTCGGCGACGTCGCCGATCGTCGGCGGCTGGGTCCCCTGGTGGCCGCGCACCGCGAGGAGGAGCTGGTGCTGGGCCGGGGTGAGCCCGGCCTCGTGCGCCCGCTCCTCGCTCCAGCGCAGGAAGCGTCGCAGTCCGGTCCGCAAGGTGAGGAGCCGCCGGTAGTCGGCGTCGCCGAGGCGCGTCTTCGCCACGGACCGACGCTACCGGACGCGCTCGTGCTGCGATGGCGCCCGGCTGTATCGGGCCACGAGGAAGCGACGCCCGCCCGGATCCGGTCGTCGCCGCGCTCGGGCGCCCGGAGGGGCGGTCGTGACCTTCGTCCCTCCCCCGACGGGTGGACCTGCCCGGACAATGCGCGCGAGCGGGCGCGCGCCCGCGTGCCGCGAGGTGGACGGACGTGGTCCAGGTCATCTCCGTCGAGCATCTGACGAAGCGCTACGGGTCGAGCCTGGCGCTCGACGACGTGTCCTTCGGGGTCGACGCGGGCGAGGTCGTCGGGGTGCTCGGCCCGAACGGCGCCGGCAAGACGACGACGATCGAGATCCTCGAAGGCTTCCGCCTGCCGACGGCCGGATCGGTCCGCGTCCTCGGGCGCCCACCGGCGGCGGGCGGGCGGCGCCTCAAGAACCGCGTCGGCATCGTGCTGCAGTCGGCCGGGAGCGACTCGACGCTCACCGTGCGCGAGGCCGTGGGGCTGTACGCGACCTTCTACCGCCCCCGCCGCCCTCCTGGCGAGGTCATCGCGGAGGTCATGCTCGAGGGGACGGAGCGAACGAGGATCGGCCAGCTCTCCGGCGGGCAGCGTCGGCGCCTCGACCTCGCCCTCGCGCTCGTCGGCCACCCCGAGGTCCTCTTCCTCGACGAGCCGACCACCGGCCTCGACCCGGCGGCGCGCCGGCGGATCTGGGAGGTCATCGGCCGCCTGCGCGCCCGGGGCGTCGCCGTCGTGCTCACCTCGCACTACCTCGACGAGGTGCAGCGGCTCGCCGACCGGGTCGTCGTGCTGCGGCGCGGTCAGGTCATCGCCGAGGGCCCGCCGGGCCAGCTCGGCGGTCCGGGCGCGACCTCGATCTCGTTCCGCCTCGACTCGCGCGCGACCTTGCCGAGCGGGCCGTGGGAGCTACGCGCGCGCGGCGGCGGCTCGACGACGCTCTCGACCGCAGTGCCGACCGAGGCTCTGCGGATCCTCGCCAACTGGGCGGCCAGCGAGGGGTTCGAGCTCGAGGAGCTCGAGGTGCGCCGGCCCTCCCTCGAGGAGGCCTACCTCGAGCTCACGGCGAAGCGATGAGCCGGCGCCGCGCGCACGCTCGTCCGGACCCTACCCGGCCGCCTCCCGGGCTGGCACTCGTCCCAGGCCAGGTCCGCTACCAGCTCGTCACGCTCGCTCGGAACCCGATCGCCACCTTCACCTCCGTCGTCGTCCCCGTCATGCTCCTCGTCGCCCTCGACCTCGTCACGCCGGAGATGACGCTCGCCTCGCTCGGGCGCGAGCGCGTCGTCCAGTTCCTCACCCCCGCGATGTCCACGTTCGCCGTCCTCAACGTGGGGTTCGTCGACACCATCCTCGGCACGACCCTGTCGAGGGAGGAGGGCATCTTGAAGCGCCTGCGCGGCACGCCGCTGCCGTGGTGGGCCTACCTCGCCGGGCGCCTCGGGGCCGTCACGGTCGTCGCGGCCGGGGCCGTGGTCCTCGTCGTCGGCGTGGGCGTCGCCTTCCTCCACGCGCACGTCGCGGCCGCGGCCCTGCCGCCCCTCGTCGAGACGGCGGGCGCCGGCCTCGCCGTCTCCTTCGCCGCGGGCGTCGCGCTCTCGGGGCTCGTCCCGAGCGCCGAGGCCGCGCTCCCGATCGCCTACGCGCTGCTGCTGCCGGTGGCGTTCATCTCGAACGTGTTCTTCCCGGCCCCGGCCGAGGCGCGCTGGCTGCGCACCCTCGCCGCCGCCCTGCCCGCCCAGCCGGTGGCGAGCTCGATGGAGGCGGCGTTCACCGGCGGGGCGCGGGGCCTATCAGGCCACGAGCTCGTCGTGCTCGGGCTGTGGGCGGCGGGGTCCGTCCTCGTCGCCGGGCTCGGCTTCTCCTGGGAGCCGGGGTCGGCCCGCCTCGCGGCGAGGGCCCGGTCCCTCGCGCTCCTGCCCCGTACCCTGCGCTGGCACGCGTGGCGCCGGGACGTTCGGCCCTGACCGTGCGCCGGCGGGCGGGCGACCATTGAGGTCGACAGGGCGGGGCGACAGGGAGGTGACGGTGGACGTGAGCCAGTGCGCACGGGCCTGCGAGGCGCTGAGCGTCGCGCTGAGCGAGGTGCGCGACGCGCTCGAGATCGTGGCCGGCGAGGTCGAGCTGGGCGGCGAGGAGGTCTACGTCCGCGCCAACCTCGAGCGGGCGAGCGCGGCGCTGGCGGAGGCGACGGCGCAGCTCGGGTCGCCCGCACCGGGCTGACCGTCACCCCGCTGCGAACCGGCGGCCGAGGACCGCGGTGCCGAGCGCGAACGACATGGTGGCGAACGCGTTGCGCGAGCTCGCCGACCTGCTGGCCGTCGCGGGCGGCGATCCGTACCGGGTCCGCGCCTACGAGAAGGCCGCTCGGTCCGTCGCCGGCTATCCGCTCGATGTCGGGCGGCTCGATGCACGGGCCCTCGAGCAGATCCCGGCCGTCGGCGAGCACATCGCGGCGAAGATCGCCGAGCTGCTTGCGACGGGTCGGCTGGCGGAGCTCGAGGAGCTGCGAGCCCAGCTGCCGGCGGGCCTGCGCTCCCTGCTCGAGGTGCCCGGGCTCGGCCCCAGGCGCGCCCACCAGGTGTACGAGGAGCTGCACGTCGCCTCGGTGCCCGAGCTGCTCGAGGCGCTGCGTCGCAGGCGCCTGCGCCAGCTGCGCGGCTGGGGCCCGGCGAGCGAGGAGCGCCTCGCCGCCGCGCTCGCGCGCCACGAGGAGATGGGCGGGCGCCTGCAGCTCGGCTCGGCCCTCGAGCTCGCCGAGGAGCTGCTCGACGCCGTGCGTGCCATCCCCGCGGTCGAGCGGGCCGAGGTCGCCGGCTCGCTGCGGCGCAGGTGCGAGACCATCGGCGACATCGACCTCCTGGCGGCATCGCACGAACCCGAGGCCGTGATGGAGGCCTTCGCCCGCCTTCCGAGCGTCGCGCAGGTCCCGGCGCGCGGCCCGACGAAGGCCGTCGCCCGCACCGCCTCGGGCGTGCACGTCGACCTGCGGGTCGTCGCCCCCGGATCGTGGGGGGCGGCGCTCGTGTACTTCACCGGATCGAAGGCCCACGGCATCCACCTCCGCCGCCTCGCGCGGCGCCGGGGGATGAAGCTCTCCGAGTACGCGCTCGAGCGCCGGGACGCGACGGTGGTCGCGGCGGCGACCGAGGAGGAGGTCTACGAAGCCCTCGGCCTCGCCTGGGTGCCGCCGGTGCTGCGGGAGGACCGCGGCGAGGTCGACGCCGCGCAGGCGCGGCGGCTCCCGCACCTCGTCCAGCTCGGCGACCTGCGCGGCGACCTGCACACGCACACCACGCTCACCGACGGCCTCGCCACGCTGGAGGAGCTCGTCGCCGCGGCTCGGCGGCACGGCTACCGCTACCTCGCCGTCACCGACCACGCCCCGGCGCTGCGCATGCAGCGGATGACCGCCGACAAGGCGCTCGCGCAGCGAGCGGCGCTGCGTGCCCTCGAGCGTGACGACGGCATCGCGCTCCTGCACGGCTCGGAGCTCAACATCCAGGCCGACGGCTCCCTCGACTTCGACGACGAGTTCCTCGCCGGCTTCGACATCCTCGTCGCCTCGGTGCACTCGGCGTTCGAGCTCGGCAGGGAGGCGATGACCCGTCGCCTCATCCGGGCCATCGAGCACCCGGCGGTCAACGTGATCGGCCACCCGACGAGCCGGAGCATCGGGCGCCGGCCGCCGATCGACTTCGACGCCGAGGCTGTCTTCGCGGCGGCGGCCCGTTCGGGCACCGCGCTCGAGATCAACTCGTTCCCCGACCGTCTCGACCTGCCCGACGAGCTCGCCCGGCTGGCAAGGGAGCGGGGGGTCATGCTCGCCATCTCGAGCGACGCCCACGCCCTCCGTCACCTCGACAACCTGCGCTACGGGGTCGCCACCGCCCAGCGCGGCTGGGTCGAGCCGGAGCAGGTCATCAACACCTGGCCGCTCGAGCGTCTCCGGGCCTTCCTCGCCAAGGGGCGCCGGCTGTCGACGGCGCGATGACCCGCCGAGGCTCGTGCAGCGCCCGAGCGGACTGGTTCGGCGCACGCCCACGCTCGCGGGCCGCGCCGGTGGGCGCGCGGCCGCGGGGGCGGGCGCGGTGAGCGCCGCCGCGGCGCGCTCGGCGCGGTCGGGTTCGGGCCACCGGCTGCTGCCCCACACGGCGGACTGCCTGATCGAGGCCTGGGGGCCCGACCGGCCTGCCTGCGTCGCCGAGGCCCTGGCGGCCATGGTCGACGCCTTCGTCGAGGTCCCCGACGCGAGCGCCACCAAGGTGCTGCCCGTCGCGGCGCCGCAGGGCGCGAGCGACGCCGACGCTCTCGTGTCCCTGCTCGAGGACGTCCTCTACGTCGTCGACGTGCTCGGCGTCGTCCCGGTGCGGGTCCACCTCGCCGAGACCGAGGACGGCGGCCTCGCCGGCGACCTCGAGGTCGTGCCGCTCGCCCGGGCCCGGGTCGTCGGACCGGTCCCCAAGGGCGTCTCCTACCATGGGCTCGAGATGGGCCGAGACGAGGGGGGCTGGCGGTGCCGCGTGCTCCTCGACGTGTGAGGCGGTCGGTGGGCGTGGAGCCGGCGGGCACGTCGGCGCCACGGCCGGCCGGTGCCGGGACGGCCCGACGGTGAGCCCGGCGGGCACGCCGAAGGATCGGGCGCGTCCCGTCCTCGAGCCGGTCCCCGGGACGGTCGACCGGTGGCGCATCGCCCCGACCGGGGCGATGCGCGTCCCGGGCATCGTCTTCGTCTCGCCGGCCCTGCTCGAGGTGGTCGGGGAGGACGAGGCCCTGCGGCAGGTAGAGAACGTGGCCACGCTGCCGGGCATCGTCGAGGCGTCGTACGCGATGCCGGACTTGCACTGGGGCTACGGGTTCCCGATCGGCGGTGTCGCCGCCACCGACGTCGAGGCGGGCGGCGTCGTCTCCCCGGGCGGCGTCGGCTTCGACATCTCCTGCGGCGTGCGGCTGCTCGCCGCGCCGCTCGGGGCCGACGAGCTCGCGCCCGACCTGCCCCGGCTGATGGATCACCTCAGCCGCTCCATCCCGCGCGGGCCCGGTGCCGGCGGCGTCTGGAAGCTGGACGGGCCGGGACGCCTCGAGGCGGTGCTGCGCGACGGCGCGCGTGCGGCGGTGGCGGCGGGCCTCGGCGTGGAGGACGACCTCGTCCGCTGCGAGGACCGTGGTCGGCTCGAGGGCGCGGACCCGGCGGAGGTGAGCGAGCGCGCCGCGGCGCGCGGCGCCGTGCAGGTCGGCAGCCTCGGGTCGGGGAACCACTTCCTCGAGGTGCAGGTGGTCGCCGACGTCTACGACGAGGGCACGGCGGCCGCCTTCGGGCTGCACGCCGGCCAGGTCGCGGTGATGATCCACTGCGGCTCACGCGGCCTCGGCCACCAGGTCTGCTCGGACCACGTGCGCAGGATGCTCCAGGCGATGGGCCGCTACGGCATCTCCGTTCCCGATCCCCAGCTCGCCTGCGCCCCGGTCCGCTCGCCCGAGGGCCGGCGCTACCTCGGGGCGATGACGGCCGCGGCGAACTTCGGGCGGGCGAACCGCCAGGCGCTCACGGACGCCGTCCGGCGAGCCTTCGAAGCGGTGGTCGGCACCGGTGCCCTCGCGCTCGTCTACGACGTCTCGCACAACCTCGCCAAGCTCGAGACCCACCGTGTCGGCGGCGAGGAGCGGCTCTTGTGCGTCCACCGCAAGGGCGCCACCCTCGCGCTGCCCCCCGGGCACCCGGACCTGCCCTCAGCGCTCGCTGCGACCGGCCAGCCGGTGCTCGTCCCGGGATCGATGGGGACCGCCTCCTACGTGCTCGCCGGCACGAGCCCGGGCGGCGCCTTCTCCTCCTGCTGCCACGGCGCCGGCCGGCGGCTCAGCCGGCACGCGGCGAGGCGCGAGGTGCCCGCCGCGAGGCTGCGCGGCGAGCTCGAGGCGCGCGGCGTGGCGGTGCGGGCGGCGTCGGTGCGGGGCCTCGTCGAGGAGGCGCCGATCGCCTACAAGGACATCGACGAGGTGGTCGCGACCTGCGAGCGGGCCGGTCTCGCCCGCAGGGTCGCCCGGCTGCGCCCCGTCGGGGTGGTGAAGGGCTAGTGGGTGGTCCCTGCGGCACGGGTCTCACGGTGCTGAGCGGCTCGGCGAACCCCGCCCTCGCCGCGCTCGTCGCGAGCTGTCTCGGCGAGGCGCTCGCGCCCGTCGAGCTCGAGCGCTTCCCGGACGGCGAGGCCCGACCGGTCGTCCCCGACGTTCGCGGCCGCGACGTCTACGTCGTGCAGCCCACCTGCCCCCCTGTCGACGAGCACCTCGTCGAGCTCCTCCTCCTGCTCGACGCCAGCCGGCGCGCTGGCGCCGCGCGCCTCACAGCCGTCGTGCCCTACTTCGGCTACGCGCGCCAGGACCGTCGGAGCCGGCCCGGCGAGCCGGTCGGCGCACGCCTCGCCGCCGAGGTGATCGCCGCGGCGGGCGCGCAGCGCATCGTCGTCGTCGACCCGCACACGGCCGCCCTCGAGGCGATGAGCCCGGTCCCGGTGGCGACGCTCTCGGCGGCTCGCGCGCTCGCGGCCGCGCTCGGCCCCGTGGCCGACGCGGTGGTCGTCGCCCCCGACCTCGGGGCGGTGCGCCTGGCCGAGCGCTACGCGGCGATCATCGGCGCGCCCGTGGCGGTGGTGCGCAAGCACCGGCTCACTGCCGCAGCGGTGCGCGCCGGGCCGCTCGCCGGCGACGTCGCGGGGCGCCGGCCGGTCATCGTCGACGACATGGTCTCGACGGGCGCGACCATCGAGGCCGCAGCCGAGCTCCTCGCGGATCGCGCCGGTGCGGCTCCCCCGGCGGTGGTCGCCACCCACGGGCTGTTCAGCGCGGGCGCCCTCGACCGCCTGGGACACCTCGGCCTCGCCCGCCTGCTCGTCACCGACACCGTCCCTCCGCCGCGCGCCGACGCCGTCGAGGTCTGCTCGCTCGCCTGGCCGCTCGCCGAGGCGATCGGGCGCCTGCACCGGGAGGAGCGCCTCGACGACGTCGCCTGGCCCGGTTGAGACGCGCGGCGGTGCCGATCGGCCCTGGCCGCGTCGAGGCTTCCAGGCGAGACTTCGGGCGAGGAGATGCGATGGCCTTCCGGGACCGCAGGGACGCAGGACGCCGGCTCGCCGAGGCCCTCCGGCGCTTCGCTGGCGCCGACATCGTGGTCCTCGGTCTGCCCCGGGGCGGGGTGCCGGTCGCCTTCGAGGTGGCGCAGGCGCTCGCCGCGCCGCTCGACGTCCTCGTCGTGCGCAAGCTCGGCGTTCCGTTCCAGCCGGAGCTCGCCATGGGCGCGATCGGCGAGGGCGTGCGCGTCCTCAACGACGCGGTCCTGCGCAGCGCCGACGTGCGCGAGCCGGAGCTCGAGGCGGTGGAGCGGCGCGAGCGCGCCGAGCTGGAGCGGCGCGCCCAGCGCTACCGAGCCGGGCGGCCGCCCCTCGAGCTCGCCGGCCGCACGGTGATCGTTGTCGACGACGGGATCGCCACGGGCTCGACCGCCCGGGCTGCCTGCCAGGTGGTCCGGGCCAAGGGCGCGGCGCGCGTCGTGCTCGCGGTGCCCGTGGCGCCGAGCTCCTCGCTCGCCTCCCTCGCCGGGGAGGCCGACGAGGTCGTCTGCCTCGAGCAGCCGGCCTGGTTCTCCGCCGTCGGCGCCTACTACCGCGACTTCACCCAGGCGACCGACGAGGAGGTGGTCGGTCTCCTCGAGCAGGCGGGCCGGCTGGCGGGGGTCCCGGGGTCCGCCGGCGCGGACCCCCCGGTGCGCGACGAGGAGGTCGAGGTGCTCGCCGGCGAGACGCGCCTCGCAGGTCACCTCACCATCCCCGAGCACGTCGTCGGCACCGTCGTGTTCGCCCACGGCAGCGGCAGCAGCCGGCACAGCCCCCGCAATCGCTACGTCGCCTCGGTCCTCAACCGCTCGGGGCTCGGCACCTTGGTGTTCGACCTGCTCAGCGGGCGAGAGGAGCTGCGCCGCTCGTACGTGTTCGACGTCGAGCTCCTCGGACGGCGCCTCGGCGCGGTGACGGCGTGGCTGCGGGTGCAGCCGGGGATCGCCCTGGGCCCGGTCGGCTACTTCGGGGCGAGCACGGGAGCGGCGGCCGCCCTGTGGGCTGCCGCCGAGCCGGAGGCGCAGGTCGCCGCGGTCGTGTCCCGAGGCGGGCGTCCCGATCTCGCCGGCTCGCGCCTCGCCCTCGTCCGGGCGCCGACGCTGCTCGTCGTCGGTGGCCGGGACGCGCCGACGCTCGAGTGCAACCGCGCCGCGCAGGCGAGCCTGCGCGGCGAGAGCGAGCTCGTCGTCGTTCCCGGCGCCGGCCACCTGTTCGAGGAGCCCGGCGCGCTCGAGGAGGTCGCCCGCCTGGCGACCAGCTGGTTCCTCGTCCACTTCGCCGCACCGGCGCGCGTCTCGTGAGGCTGCGCCCGGCGCCGCCCGGCGCCTGGCCACTCGCGTAGCATGCGGGTGGAACTCGCACTTCGAGCAGGGGAGCCGAGCGTGTGGAACAGCTTCAGGACTGACGGTCACGTCGGCGTGAGCGCCGAGATCACGACCTTCGCGGGCGGCGGCGGCGACGAGATCCACGCCTACGTCGCGCGGCCTCTGGGCGACGGGCCGTTCCCCGGGGTCGTGCTCATGCACCACCTGCCGGGGTGGGACGAGCTCTACCAGGAGTTCGCCGAGCGCCTCGCCCGTCACGGCTACGAGGTGATCTGCCCCGACCTGTACTGCCGCTACGGGCACGGCACGCCGGACGACGTGGCCGCCAAGGTTCGCAGCCAGGGCGGGGTGCACGACGACAGCGTCGTCGCCGATGCCGGTGCCGCCCTCGCCTGGCTGAAGGCACGGCCGACGTGCAGCGGGAAGGTCGGCGTCATGGGCTCGTGCTCGGGTGGCCGCCACGCGCTGCTCGTCGCCTCGCGCCTCGCCGGCTTCGACGCCGTCGTCGACCTGTGGGGCGGCAACGTCGTCATGGCGCCGGACCAGCTCACCCCGGCCCGGCCGGTGGCGCCGATCGACTACACGAAGGACCTGGCCTGCCCGCTGCTCGGGCTGTTCGGGAACGACGACCAGTCGCCCTCACCCGAGCAGGTGGACCAGCACGAGGCCGCGCTGCGCCAGCACGGGAAGCGCTACGAGTTCCACCGCTACGACGGCGCCGGCCACGGCTTCTTCTACTACCACACCCCCGCCTACCGCCCGGAGCAGGCGATGGACGGGTGGGGGAAGGTCTTCCGCTTCCTCGCCGAGAACCTCGGCTGATCGGACGTCGCGGCGATGTGCACGATGATCGCGATGACGACCGCCGTGAGCGGCGCGGGGAAGGGTGCGAACGGCTGGTTCCCCCTCAGCCAGGCCACGGTCGGCTACGACCACGCCACGCACGGCGCGGGCGAGCACGCCCTGCTCATCGACTTCGCCAACTACGGCCTCGGCGTCGAGGCGCGCGTCGCCGTCGAGCTCGACCTCCCCTCGGGGAAGGCGCTCCTCGACCAGCTGCGCGCCGCGATCGAGGCGGCCGAGGCGGTCGAGGCGACCTCCTGACGGGAGCGCAGGCGGCCCGCGGCGTCGAGGGGCCCGGGCCACGAGCGGTACCGGGCGGGTCCCGGCGCGCTCAGGCGAGGCGCTCGATGCCGGCGGCCACCTCCTCGGCGGTCATGCAGGGCAGCACCTCGACCGCCGCCCCGAGCTCGAGCCAGAACGGCTCGACGAGGCTCGGGAGGCCGGCGGCCTCCGGAGCGTCGACGACGAGGGTCATCGCCCGCCGTCCGTTGCGCGGGTAGAAGTAGGCGGCTTCGGGCTGCAGCTGGGCGAGCATCTTCTGCAGCGCCGGCGTCATGCGGCCCGATCGGATCATCTCGTTGCCCTCGGGCGTGGCGATCTCGACGTTCACGAGCACGCGCATGTGCTCTCCCTTCTCGGAAGGTAGGTCCTCCAGCGCGCCACGCCCGATCGGACGAGGGATGCTACCTGCACGCCTGCTGCACGCTGGAGCCGGTGGGCTGAAGGCCCGGGCGCGTCTTCTTCGCCCGCTCAGCGTACGCCGAAGGGTGGCGCGCGTCTAGGTGTCATGCATGCACGCGCCGTGCGACGTCTCGGTCGGCACCCGGCGGCGGGTGCCGCCCCGGCGGGCTCGCCTAGGGCGTCGCCTGGCGCAGCCTGAGCTCGGCGCCGGTGGCGTCCATCCCCGCGGCGAGCAGGCCGTAGGGGGTGGCGGACACCTCGCTCGTGAGCGCGCCGCCGAGCGCCTGCAGCTTCGTTGCGACGCGGCGCACGTCGTCGACCTCCCAGTAGATGGTCCAGCGTGCCGGCTCGCCGCTGGCGAGCACGGCCGCCGCTTCGGCGATCCCGGCGACGTCGGCGCCTCCGGAAGGGTCGCGCAACGTCGCGTACCCGCCGTCGGCGGCACCCGCCGTCCAGCCGAACACGGCCTGGTAGAAGGCCGCTGCGGCGTCGGGGTCCCCGGAGAGCAGCTCGAACCAGCACGCGGTCCCCGGTTCGCCGGTGACGGCGAACCCCCGGAAGCTGCCGGGCTGCCAGGCGCCGATCCTCGCGCCCTCGGGATCGGCGAGCACGGCCTGGCTGCCGAGGTCGGCGATCGCCGCCGGTGGGGCGAGGACTGCGCCGCCGCGCGCGACGGCGGTCGCGGCGGTCCTCGCGACGTCGTCGGTCGCGACGTAGAGCTTCCACGTGTCGTCGGCGTGCACGCCGCCCGCGTCGCCCATCGCGCCCGCCACCGGCGTGCCGCGGCGCGTGAAGAAGAAGAAGTAGCCGCCGAACTGCGGGCTCGGCTCACCCGCCTGCCAGCCGAAGAGCTCGCTGTAGAAGGTGCGGCTCGACTCGACGTCGGAGGTCCACAGATCAGCCCAGCAGGGGGCCGCGTCGGGAGGGTTGGCGTGGTTCGTCATGGGCTGCCTCCTCCAGGTAGCAGGTCCTCCGTTCCCTACCCCGCGAGCGGCGATCGCTCCCGCGAGCGCTCCGCCCACGGCTCGCGCTCGAGGAGCGAGGCCCCGTCGAAGGACGCGTTCTGCCCGGTCCTCACGAGGCGGCGAGGAAGCGCTGCCAGCGGACCTCGAGGAGGTCCGGGTCGGGCGCGTAGCGCAGCGTCGGGCCGTCGTGCTCGCGAAGGACGTCCGGCCGGACGCCGATGCGGTAGTCGGGCGCGATCCCGATGATGTCCGCGTCGTAGGCAGCGTGGTGGATCTTGCACATCGAGATCCCGTTCGTGACCACCGGCTCGCCCCCTGCGGCGTCGCTCAGCACGTGCGCCGCGTCGAGGAGCTGGCGATGGCGCAGCCGGCAGACGGCGCACTGGTAGGCGTAGGCGAGGAGGACGCGCTCGCGAAAGGCGCGCTGGTGCAGGCGGGCTCGAGCGAGACTCTCGGCGTAGGCGCGGACGATCTCGGGCCGCGTGTCGGCGAGCTCCCTGCGCAGCGCGAGTGCATCGTGGTCGAGAGCGACGACGAACTGCTGCTCGTTGGGCTCCTCGGCAGCGAGGTAGACGGGGAAGAGGGGCAGGTAGCGGCCAGGCGCGATGCCGTAGAACCAGATGAGTGGCAGGCCGCGGGCCATCGCGGCGCGAAGCGCGCGATTCTCCGGCTCGGCCGGGTTGGTGCCCCGCCACTTGTAGCGGCCGAAGCCGTCGGCGCCGATCGCGTCGGCGTACGGTCGTGCCGCCGGGGTCGCTGCGAAGACCGTCCGGATGCTCAGCGCGGCGTCGAGCTGGCGTGGCTTCCAGATGCCCTGCTGCGGTGCCATGAGCCGCACCGGCACGCCGTCGAAGGTGAACGCAGACAGGTCGTGCTGCGAGACGAGCGCCTCGGGGCCGAGCGCCCGCAGGAAGGAGAAGGCAGCATCGCGAAGCCGCGCATCCACGGACTCGTCGAAGCGACGCACGATGGGCAAAGGTAGTCACACCGACACGACGACCACGTCTCGACGCGAGCGCGCACGGTCCGAGCGGCGCCGGCCAGCGCAGGTCCCGTTCGAAGCGCCGGCGGTGCGGGCGCGCTGGTAGCGTCGCCGGGGGCCTCGGCGTCGTGGTCGGCCCGGCCCGCGGGGAGGAACGGTCGCGATGGCGGGCGAGTTCGAGGGCAGGGTCGTGGTCGTCACCGGCGGTGCGCAGGGCATCGGCCATGCCGTCGTGGAGGCGTTCGCCGCCGAGGGCGCGTCCGCGGTCTCGCTCGACGTGCGGGAGCCGACGGCGCCGGTTCCCGGCGCCCGCTACCTGCTCGCGGACGTCACGAAACCGGTGGACGTCGCGGACGCGTTCTCGTCGCTCGAGAGGATCGACGTGCTCGTCAACAACGCGGGGAACCGCAGGGTGGGACTCGTCGGGGACATGAGCTTCGAGGCGTGGAGCGAGGTCCTCGCGACGCACCTCTCGGGTGCCTTCCTGTGCGACACGGAGGCGGTGCGCAGGATGCGGCGCCAGGGGGCGGGGAGCATCGTGCACGTGTCCTCGGGCGCCGCGTTCGTCGCGCTGCCGGGGCGCGCCGCCTACAGCGCGGCGAAGGCCGGCCTCCTCGCGCTCACGAGGGTCATGGCCGTGGAGCTCGCACCTGCGGGGATCCGGGTGAATGCGGTCGCCCCCGGGCACACGCTCACGCCCGCAGCTCGCGAGGTGCTCGAGCAGGGACTGCTCGAGCCCGCCTGGATCGCCGAGCGCGTCCCGCTCGCGCGCCTCGCGAGCCCGGCGGAGATCGCCGCGGGGGTCTGCTTCCTTGCGAGCGACCGGGCGTCGTTCGTGACTGGCCAGTGCCTGCAGATCGACGGCGGCTGGACCATCCAGGGCATCGGCCACGTCCCGGGATGGCTCGCGGGGAGCGGCGAGCCGAGCGCCTGAGCGAGTCGCGAGGACGTCTGGGGCCGCCGCCAGCGACTCGCGCCGCGCCTGGTCCAGGCGGCACGTCGTGGCGCGCAGCCCCGCCTCGCCAGCGCTCGACGTTGGAGACGTCGTCCCGGCGGCGTCGCGCACGGACACGATGGCGTCGGGGAGCACAAGGTTCGCGCCAAGGCAGGGGGCGTCTCCCGTCGGATGACGATCGAGGCCCCACCATGCCTCCTCGTGCTGGCAGCGGCGCTGGGATGGGAGCTCGCGCTTGCCGGCGAAGCGCTCGGGGTTGCGGCAAGCGGCTCGCACGCGCGGCTCGACGACGCGCGACCTCCTTGCGTGGGTGGCGGCGCACGTTGCGGACCTTGTGCGCTTCGCAGCGGGCGATCACGGGCGGTCGAGGATCGGCTGGACTGCAGGCGCAATCCCGTCTTCGATCCGTCGACGAGGAGCGTGGGCTTGGTGATCTCTCGGCGGCGCTCGACCGGGCCAGCGAGGAGGCGCGTGACCACCGTCGCGTTCTCGCTGTCGCCGTCCACTGCCCGCCGCCAAGGGGGTGCTCGGTGCCGTTGGCGGCGCTTGCCCGGCGCTCCACCGTCCGACGTGATCCGCCGCGAGAACCCGCCGCCACCGAGAGATGAGCACCGCACGCGCCCGATGACGGGAGATCGGCGGCCACGAGGTCAGCATGGAGGGGCCCAGGTCTGAATGTGCTACCATGTAGTACATGAGGGAGGTCGGCATCCGAGCCCTCAAGCAGAACGCATCGGCCGTCGTCGCGGAGGTCGCTGCCGGCGCGACCGTGGCCATCACGGATCGAGGACGACCGGTCGCGCTGCTGGCACCGATGCCAGCCTCTCCGCTCGAGCGGCTGCTCATCGCCGGTCATGCCCGCCCCCCCCGCCGCAGCCTCGCGGACCTGCCAGCACCCGAGGGCGGACCGAGGCTGTCAGCCGAGCTGGAGTCCATGAGGGCCGTCGAGCGGTACTGAGCGTGGCGCACTACCTCGACACGTCGGCTCTCGTCAAGCTGGTCGTCGCCGAAGCCGAGACGGATGCGCTGCGCTCATGGCTCACCGAGGTCGAGCGCACCCCGGTCTCGAACGACCTCGCGCGCACAGAGCTGCTGCGCGTGGTTCGCTGCTCGGCGCCCGACCGCCTGCTCCGAGCGCGGACGGTGCTCGACGCGATCACCTTGCTCGAGCTCACGACGTCGACGTTCGAGGAAGCCAGCCGACTCGATCCCACGATCCTGCGCACCCTCGACGCACTCCACCTCGCGTCGGCGCTCAGCCTCGGAGACGACCTCGAGTCGATCGTTACCTACGACGACCGCCTCGCCGAAGGGGCACGAGCCAATGGCATCCAGGTCACGACGCCCACCTGACGTGGTCCTCTCGAACGCCAGCGCTCCCCACGCATCGCAGCATCTCGGAGGCGAACCCCGAGGAGTTGGATGTCCTCCGAGCGACCGCTTCGCTCGAGCTCTCGGATGCGC